>JAJFJH010000018.1 GCA_021774155.1 Nitrosomonas sp. | reverse complement strand
CTTGATCCGCCTGCGCTCGGATGTGGAACGTAAACGTCTTTTTGGTTTGCAGGCAGAAGCTCGTACGAGCTCAGCAGATATTCATAAAATTTACAGTGCAGATGCCAGTCAGCGTACTTTTCATCATCTTCTTGTCACCGCAAAAAAGTTATGCCAAAGTGGTTTTTCAGTCATTATCGATGCCACTTTTCTTAAACAAGCACATCGACAACCCTTTCAAGCGCTAGCAAAAGAATTAAATATGCCTTTTATTATTCTGCAGTTTAATACTGAAGAGCAGCTGCTTCACCAATGGATAAAGAAACGCGCTAAAGCGGGTACGGATGCTTCAGACGCAACCATCGAAGTAATGCAACACCAATTGACGACTATGGAACCTCCATCAGAAAATGAAGCAGATTGTATTATTAACATTAACAGTGGCGATGGGAACGCTGCTGAAAAATTAATTGCTGCTGTAAACAACATGCAACGTAAATCATGAACTTGTGTAAATATTACATCTGCGGAATTTTATAACTCATCTGATGGAGCTTCAGGTAGAATACAGAGACTGGCCAATGGCGTTATTTGAAGCCGATGGGAGGGTTTTAAATGCATCGGTGAATTAACCAGAAATTCGCCATACTGAACGGGAAACACTTGGCAATTTTTTATTAGTCACATCAATGTAACCATTTGAGGAGCATTATCATGGCCAAAGGTCAGCAACGAAAGACTAAAGAAGCGAAAAAACCTAAAAAGGAAACACCACCGACTAAATTATTGAGTATGATGGAGAGGCTATCTTAGCAACAAAGTAACATAACCCAACGATACAGTCGTTTATCAAAAAAGATAATGGCCATAGAAAGCTATTGGAACAATCCTCAGATTATCCAATGGACTCAATACCTACTAGACAGTTACGTCTTTTTGGTAAAGCAAGAACTCATTTCGCGTGATGGCACGCCGCTTGATCAAGCTGAGCGTTTATTCAACAGCCCGTTTGTTGTGGCGTCACATGGGTTGCAAGATGACCCGGTGTTGAATTATGGTAACCAAACGGCATTGGATTTGTGGGAAATGGGTTGGGGTGCGTTTACGCAAACACCTTCACGCTTAACGGCTGAGCCTATCAATCGTGAGGAACGAGCACGCATGTTGCATCAAGCGCAAACTCAAGGGTACATTTCTGATTATCGTGGCGTAAGGATTTCCCGAACAGGGAAACGGTTTTTAGTAGAGCAAGCGACCATCTGGAATATTCAAAAACCCGATGGCACAGCACTCGGTCAAGGCGCTACGTTTGCTGCTTGGAAATTTCTATAAAAGATATTGTTTAGTATTAGCGGCACCCACAACTTTATAACATTGTTTGCACCCAAAATAGAACGAGCCACAAAAATTAGTTTGTGGCTCGCGGTTGGCTCAAGAAAAGTATAGCTGTTTATTTTCTTGGTTTATATCCATCATGTCTAGTCATCATCATCGTAATCGTTATCATGATCGTCGTCGCCATGATCACGCGAACGATAGCGCCTTAAATGAGGATGGTCTTGAGAAAATGACACCTCCCAATTATCAGATTTTCCACGACGATCCATGTGTACAGTATAGATTTTTCCATCCATATCAACGCATGGTATGACTAAAATCCCCTTTTTCATATCCACCGTAGAAATACATTCTTCTACAGATTCCGTTACGATTCTATCTGGGAAACAACCTCTAACATCAACAGTAACCGAGTTTACGAAAGAGTTACCATTGCTATCCAATGGATGCACAGTGACAATCGCATGACCATGCTTGACCACGACATCAGTTGCTGTACCCAATAAATCGGTGACATCGTTACCTTGCGGATCATATAATCGTGTCGTAGCACACTGATTCAACTGCCCAGTATGCACATCTTTAACGACTAGACCTCTGTCAGCAATAAAAACTTGATCACGCTTGACCACAATACTTTCAGCGAAAGCTGAACTCACAACAAAAAGTAAAAAGAACACTAAGGTTCTTATAAAGAAATTCCTTTGAATCAACATTTCAGACCCCTCATTAATTTAATATTATTATTGCCAGTTAAGGCTTATTTTAGTTTTAACTATGCTGCAAAGGATACCAATCGACCGCCAGTAAGGTTGATCTACTGTGACAACATTAATTACTATGTAACTGGCAAAATACGATTAACATCTCTCCATCATGTTGGCATCAAATAGATAAAAAAACAATAAAGTACATTTCAAAAGGAGGGGAATGAGCAAAGCACCATACTTTCTATTTGGGAGATTCTAGCTAAACAATGACAAAATACAGTTAAAATTACGACTTATCCAATTAACACACTGATTAATGACGCCCGCCTATTTTGACCATAATGCCACAACACCTGTCGATGATGCCGTACTTGAGGCCATACTGCCTTATTTCAAGGAAGCATTCGGCAATGCGTCCAGCCGCCATGCCCATGGCATTATCGCTCGTCGTGCGATTGATAAAGCACGCGAACAAGTGGCGACTGCTGTTGGCGTGCAGCCTGCTCAAGTAATTTTCACCAGTGGCGGCTCAGAAGCCAACAACCTATTTATTCGCGGCACGGCAGACAATCTCAAACCGGCAAATATTTGTATCAGCGCCATTGAGCATCCATGCGTGTTACGCCCGACGCAAGAACTCGCGCGCAGAACGAGTGAACGTTGGGTGATGCAGAAATTAGGTGTCGATAACCTGGGAAAAGTGGATGTGGTTGCTGCCAACGATGTGATGAAGCAACATAAACCAGATCTGGTATCCGTCATGTTGGCAAATAATGAAACCGGGGTGATTCAAGATGTCGCCACTATTGCGGAAATCGCACGATCACATAAGGCTTGGATGCACACAGATGCAGTTCAAGGTCTAGGTAAAATTCCGTTGGATTTTTCTGCGTTAAAGGTTCATGCGATGACACTCTCTGGTCACAAGATTTACGGCCCAAAAGGCGCCGCCGCATTAATCGTCGACAAACGATTGTTATTAAAACCGTTAATTTATGGCGGCGGTCATGAGAATGGTATGCGTTCCGGCACAGAGAACGTACCGGCAATTGTCGGCTTTGGCGTGGCTTGCGAACTGGCTAAATCTCGTACGGAAGCAACCGCAAAACACGTCAGCCAACTGCGCGACCATCTGGAAGCTGGACTACAAGCGATGGATGCAACAATCTTTGGCTTAGGCGCAACACGTATTCCCAACACCTGCTATTTCGCGTTACCTGATATTGAAGGCGACACCTTGGTCGTTCGATTAGATAAAGCCGGATTTGCCGTAGCCAGCGGTGCAGCATGTTCAAGTGTTAAGCCAGGGCAAAGCCATGTACTGGAAGCCATGGGAGTCAATCCCATGTTGGCGCGTTGTGCGGTGCGTGTTAGTTTGGGTGACTCCAATACATTGTCACAAGTGGAAAGCTTTCTTGAACAAACGAAACGTATTGTTACAGAATTAAAAGGCATGAATAGCGTTACAATGTAAGTATCTTTCAATCAGCCGTTCAACAATGACTAACAACAAACTTCAGAAATCCACGAAAGCCATTATTCTCAGCGCTGGGCAAGGTCGTCGATTACTACCTTTAACAGAGAACATGCCGAAATGTCTGCTGCCGGTTTCAGACAAGCCCGTCATTGAATGGCAAATTGATGCCTTGTTGGCTGTTGGTATTGACCATATCACCATTGTCTCTGGTTTTCAGGTGGGTTTGGTGGAAGTGCTGCTAGAGCAACGCTACGCGGATTACCCCGATATCAATATTCTGTTCAATCCATTCTATGAAGTTGCAGACAATCTCGCCAGTTGCTGGATTGCACGTCATCTAATGGACGGTGATTTTCTACTGATGAATGGTGACACGGTGATTGAATCCGCACTCATCGCACAAGTGTTAAATTCTAAATCCGCACCCATTACGCTGAGTGTGGATTACAAAGACACTTATGATTCCGATGACATGAAAGTCCAAACCGATGCGAATGGTTGGGTCAAACAAGTCAGTAAAATAATCCCAGCCGAACAAATTGACGCGGAATCCATCGGGCTAACGTATTTCCGTGAACAAGGCGCACTACACTTTCGCGAGGCTGTTGAAATTGCGCTTCGTCATCCAGCAGAATTAACATCTTGGTATCTCTCGATTATTGACAGACTGGCTGACAAACAGTTGGTTAACACCTGCTCTGTTGCTGGCTATCGTTGGTGTGAGATTGACTTTATTGAGGACCTGGCAAAAGCGGGCGTCGTTTTCTCGGAAAAATAATCGCAAAATTATTGGCATTGTTTAACTCACATTATGAGTGTTTATATGGAAAATAGTGAAAATCCGGTCTTTAATGACACCATGCGTAAGTTTGGTGCGCCACAGACCATCATTCGCCGATACAAACATTGGAGTGTTTTACTACGCCCAGCACAGGCCACACTAGGTGCAATGGTTTTAGTGGCACATGAACCGGCGTATGCGTTTTCAGAACTCAGTCCAGACAGTTTCACAGAATTACATCAAGTCACCACACATATTGAAGCTGCCTTGGCAAAAGCCTTTAATAATGACAAATTAAACTATCTCATGCTGATGATGGTTGATCTCGATGTTCATTTCCACGTCATTCCCCGTTATGCCGGAACAAAACAATTTGGCGGCATAGAATTCATTGACACGGGTTGGCCTGCCGTGCCAAATCTTGGACAGGTGAATAAAACCGATGCCACAACTAATCAACTCATCATGGACCAACTGACATCCTGCTGGTCTTAAATAAAAAAATGACTGATACAATACCTGCAACCCCAGAAGAATTTTCCGTACGTGAAGCTTTTCATCTTGTGCGTGATTTGATGACACCCAACCCTTGGATTTACTGGACTGACTTTCTTTTTCATATCTCACTGGGTTGGACGGCTTTTTTTGTCGCGTTGACATCACCATTTTTTTCATTTTGGCAGCTGGTTGCCTTTGTTGTCGCCGTATTGGCGCTTTATCGTTCGGCTATCTTTGTTCATGAACTCGCACACTTGAAAAAGGGTACATTCAAGGTATTTCGCATTACATGGAACATTTTATGCGGCATTCCTCTAATGATTCCGTCTTTTACCTATGATGGTGTACACAATGATCATCATAAACCCGACGTTTATGGCACCGATTCAGACGGCGAGTATGTGTCTTTCGCGACCAAAAAACCGGTAGAAATGGTGGGTTATGTCTTGCTGTCAGTCCTACTGCCCGGGTTATTAGTCATTCGTTTTTTAATACTCACGCCATTGTCTTATTTGTTTCCATCGTTACGAAAATTTGTTTGGGAACACGCTTCATCGTTGACCATCGACCCAAGCTATAAACGTGCAGATGATGCCATTCGCAATGACCATAATTGGCAACAACAGGAATCTGCGACCTTCTTTTTTGCCGCATTAGTTATCAGCTGTGTTTTATTGGGTGTATTATCCAGCAATGTATTGATTCTCTGGTACCTTACTGCATTCACCATTTTCCTGCTGAATTCACTACGCACACTCGCCGCCCATGCGTATCGCAACCCTGGTCAAGAAAGAATGTCATTCTCAGAACAATACCTTGATTCGATTAACATCCCCGGCAATAAATTTATCACTGGATTATGGGCGCCGGTTGGCCTACGTTATCATGCAACACACCACCTCTTCATGAGTATGCCTTATCATAATCTGAGCAAGGCACAAGACCGCTTGGTCAATGGGCTGACTGACAACACCTTGTACTTAAAAACAATACGTCACAGCTTAATAGATGCCTTAAAGCGAATTTGGCATGAGTCGTCAACTTACCAATCAAAATAACCAGCGCGTTATTTCTGGCAATAAAACTATTGAAAACTAACAAAAAAACTATACAGCTTGTCCTGCTACGCCACGGCCAAAGTGTTTGGAACCGAGATAAAGTATTTACTGGTTGGAGTGATGTTGAGCTAAGTCCCAAAGGCCGACAGGAAGCCGAACAGGCGGGTCAAATGCTTAAGGACGCGGGCTTTCGCTTTGATCTCTGTTTCACCTCCATGCTTAAACGCGCCATTCAAACACAGCAAATCGCCACGCAAACCATGGGGCAAGATAACTTACCAATTCAACGTGATTGGCGTTTAAATGAGCGTCATTATGGCGCGTTAGAAGGTATCCCGCATTGGGATGCCATCGTACAATTTGGTTTATGGCCCATATTAATGAGCCAAGTGAAATTCACCGCGCCACCACCTGCACTTGATGCGACTGATCCGCGCTTTCCGGGTAATCAAGACCGCTATTCCGCCATTAACCCGGGTGAGCTACCTCTAACTGAAAGCATGGAGCATACCCGTGCGCGCATACGACCCTATTGGCATGAAACCATCGCGCCAGAGATACGAGCGGGCAAACAAATTCTCATTGTTTCTCACAACAATATCTTGCGTACATTAATGATGCATTTGGATAATCTATCCCAAAAACAAGTGATGAAACTATCACTGGCCACCGCCAAACCTGTGGTTTATGAACTTGATAGTGAACTTAAGGGCATCAGGCATTACAACTTATAAAGCTGGCAATGTCATCATGACAAATATTTACAGTTTCGCGCTCATAACCATTAAAGTTCTGAGATCATAATTTTTGGCAGTGTGCCAGAACCCTTATCACTAGTACTTACATGTACGCCAACGCCATGCCAAGCATCCAATCTGTGATTTAAAGAAGGAAGAGATTGCTGCCAAACATTCTGACCTTGTGTAAGGCTCATTGGCTCTGTCCCTGATGGAATACGCTGGCTAGGGCACTATTACCTTCGCTATCTTGCCATCTGGACTGACAGGATAGCTTGTCGCTCAATATTCTTGATAGACGCAAATGCATGTTGGGACGATTCACTGCTTTGCAAATTGCAGCGCCCGAAACCTTCTATTGTCTACCGACCAACCCGACTGACTTTACCATCCACAAAAACAACCTGCATGGTAATCCAGCGATTCCGCCAGTATGTCCATTGATCAGACTGTAAAGAAGGGGTTCTATGCATAGGCGGATAACCAATCGCTAACACAACACCTTCTTTAGACATGCCGGCTTTCGCTTCGCCCGTTTTGATACCTTCTTGATCAGTTTTTGAAAGCTTGGCCACTTTCTCCTTATTACAGGTTTTCCCAAAATACTTAAGCAAATGTTCATCAAATGGCTCGCCTGCAGATCTGTGATAGTAATAGTCATATTGTTTATTGGTAGTCAAATCAATAAAAGTAATGACTTTACTACTGGTTTTACTAATTTTTACTTCTGTGCAAAGCGGTATAAAACCTTCCTGCTGATAATTCGTAGCATACAATCGTGCTCGTTTCTCATCGGGACGAAGGTTTACCAACGTATAAACACCCACCGCGTCAGCTAGCGCTTCACCTTCTTCATTTTTAAGAGTAAGGCCAGTGCAACCAGAAAGTAATAAGCAGCAAAACAATAGAATCACTCCTCCGCGTTGGTATCTCACTTGTCTCATTTGCTCCCTTATATGCCAGTATTGTATTGTTCTTGATAGTGTTTTTCTACTTATGCAGAAATAAAATTACTTGGGCATGTGCATTTTGCCTTGCAAAACACCAGACATGGTGCATAAGAAAATCGTAATGAATAGCCAATAGGGTCTAACCTCTTTGTTCTACTACCCTTTGTTTCAAATGACTTGCCACTATTTCTTTTACTTCTTCGTCTTTCATTTGCTTTACCTAAATTCGATTTTGATTTCCGCCAATATATCAAAACTAGTTATTGGACAACTATCTTCCCTTATAACTCATTTATAGCTGACAAGGCAGGCAACTAACTGTATGACTTATTTTGATGCCGTTTAGTTTTTTGGCAATGCTGATTTTAATGCTTGTACATAGGCGTTGCGTGCTGTTTTCGCTATTGCTGTTTTAATGCCCAGATGCTTCATTTCAGCTTCTGTTATTTTGATATTTTGGATTTGAGCTTTTGCTTCATCTGATAATTCAGCAAGATTATATTCTGTGCCATCAATTGTTAATTTGCCTTGTTCTTCTGCCATTAGTTGGTTCCTTTATTTAATCAGCTTCTTCTTATATAAAGAAAAAACCCTCAATCCAATTTCTGGACTGAGGGTTTTTAATTTTAGGTTACTATTATCTATGAACTTTAGATAAGTTCCTCTAAACCTCTTTAACCTATGATGGTGAAATCAGCTAATGCCAGATCAGTAACAGCAGTTAATGTAGCAATTTGGGTTAATCCACCCGCTGTCGCACCATCTGTATTATAGAAAAGATTACCATTGGTTTGGTCAAAGATTATCTCTTCTGCAATTACGCTGGTCGATGCACTGACAAGCGCAACAGAACTATTAAAGTCACCTGCATTCAACCCACCACCTACAGTTGACAAGCCTGTTCCACCTAAAGCAGCATCAATTAATGTGAATTTTGATAAAGAAAGGTTAATTTTATCTAGTGCAGTACCTAAGACACCAGCTGCATCACCAGTTGTTTCAAAATTACCTATAACAACCGCGCCACCACTAGGAGACAATTGAATTGTGTCAGTTACAGCCTGAGTTGCATTGGCATACAACGTGGCATTTACACCAGACTTCGCTGTTAAAGTAGAAACATCTAGATCTAGTGCCATACCAGCAACAGGTGCCGCTATGTCAGCCGCGTCATTCATACGAACAGTCACCGTTTCAACTTCACTTGTAGACGATGTGTGATAACTATCTACCAATGCATCAACTACATTGTCGTTAAGTTCTAAAGTCAGTGTCTGCGCAACAGCTTGATCATTTGAGCCTGCAATGATACCAACATTCTGAATGCCAGCTAAATCGCCAGTTGTAACTGTTGCGCCATTACGCACTTCAATTACATCAGTATTTGCAGCAAAAGTTGTCGCTATGTTATCCAATGCACCGCCATCAATAACATTACCGCCATTGATATTGGCATCGCTGAAGATAAATTTATCAACTGTACCACCAAGAACCATCTCACCTGCTGTGTACAATCCATCAACAACTACTGTATCAGCCCAACCGCCTTCTTCACCGTTATAATTAAAGTGATTTTGTGAGCTTAGCGTACGGGCGTCAATTGTAATCGCGCTTTCAGCACCTGTTCCTGGAGTGTTTGCGCCAGTGCTTCCACCCAGTGTAGTAGCCGCATCATTGCTACTATCATTATCGTTGTTGATAGTCAACATACCATCACCATTGGCAGATATCAGCTCATTTGTCAGCGTCAAATTGTAGCTGTTTTGACCTAAGACGGTCCCTAGTGCAGCTGCGCCATTACCGACGGTACGAATAGATTCAAAACCTGAGACATTGGTCCACTCCGAAGCACCTAAAGAAACACGAACGCCATGACCATCAATAGCCAGTTCATCTGTACCATCACCACCGCTTACAGTATCAGAAATTGTTAAACCAGCCCTTGAATCATTCAACAAATCAAAAATCACTGTGTCGTCACCAGTGCCCATAGTAATACTTTGAGCTCCGTTTGCTGACGCAGCATTTGTACTGACACGAACAATGACATTTGAGGCTTCATCAGCAGCATTAATTGTTGCAGCTCCTAAACGAACTTCAGTTGCCAAGTTACCAAAATCATTTATTATCCCTGGCGCATAGTCGACAGCTAAACCATCTGTATCTAAACCCATCATACCTTGCTGAATTCCTGCCGCAAGCGTCAAACCTGTGGTATTTGATGCTGCATCAGCTCCGGCGGTATCCACATCCAGATTCAGAAAAGTACCAGCCATTCCACCGGTCAATGTAATGGTACCAGTGTGCTGCGCAAAATTTGTCAATTCAACTGAGTTTGATTCTGTATCAGAATCAGTTATTGTTATGTTTTCAATTGTTGACGCATTACCTGCAATCGCAGTAACAACTGAAAAATTAGAACGCGGGTCTGTATTAGTCCCATCAGAAATAGTAATACCTAAGGTATCATCGGCAGTATTTGTTGCAAGTGCTGCAGTAATGGTTGTGTTCTGGATTTGGTTATTCAAGGTTGTTGCATGTTGAATTGTGATTCCAGTTGCCTGAACATCCGTCAAATTTGTTAATGTAAACCCAGTCGCTGGATCAGCTTCATTTTCCAAAACTGCTGGATTATCCGCACCAGCACCATTAAACCCAACATCCACATCTGAGCTAATGTTACGAACAGTAACACTGGTCACATCCGCCAAATTAGCAAAATCTGCCGCGATTGCACCAATCGATCCATCTGCAAACATACTTGCATTATCAATACCCAATGCAACACTATTCAGCGCAGATCCAGAGTAGAACAACAAGGTATCATTACCATCTGCACCGCCGTTGATAGTATCGCCCGTTTGCACAACATCGTACAATACAAAGGTATCATCACCCATACCACCTGTCACTGTTACATCCTGATTTACACCAGAAGTACCCGCTTTACCAACATCCAGGATATTATCGAGAACGATTGTAAAGTTACCTTCCAAGGCGGACGCATCTATTGTTGAAATTCGGCTACCTGCTAACGCAATACCCGTACCTGCTGTATACAAATTCTCTACTTCAACTAATGCATTATTTGCAATATTTACCGCATTACCACTTGCACCTAAAGTAAGATTACTTGTACCGGTAATCGTAAGGACACCAGCCGTACCTGTATCCATTGGTATATTTAAAGTACCAATGGTGTTATCGGCTCCTGTGCTATCCAGTGTTATATTTTCATAACCTTGTGTACCCACTCCGCGAGCTGCAATACCCGAGGTATTTTGACCAATATTCAAAGCAGCTACTTGCACATTAGACACACCCAGAGAAACTGTATTCTCACCTAAAAGAACTCCAGCTGCATATGAGAACTCAACAACCCCAGACTGGTTAGCGTTCGTATTCGCCAAAGACAGTTGATTAACCGTTGCGTCCTGAATATTACCAACTTCAGCTGTATTAACAGCCTGCGATACACGATCAATATTAACTGACGCTAAGCCAGTAGCATCTTGCATATCAAGAGCAGTTACAGCGGCACCACCCGAACCAGAGAATGTTGCATTAAGTGTTTCTATACCATTGAGTGACGGCGTAATGATTGTTGCGCCATTATCGTTTGCATTACCCACTGTTGCATTAAGCGTTGGGTTTGAACCCTCACCTGTCAATGTATCTTCATCTTGAAGCGTATTAATACGGTCATCACCACCTGGCGTAAAGGCTAGTCCTGATGTAAAGGTATTTGCTGTTGCTACATCGGTATTAACAGTCAGCGCAAACTCGCTCCCAGAACCTTCTAACGTGCCAGGCGCGGCGGCTACAAGCGCAGCAATCTCTGCTTCAGTTAATGCTGCGTCGCCTGTCACACCTTCTAACGCGGCCTGCAGGTCATCTAAACTTGTTGAACTTTTAACTGCCGAGTAAGCTGCAGAAACAGCTGCTTTGTTACTTAGTAGTTGTGCTGTCGGCGCAAATTCTGCGGCCAGACTTGGGTTTTCAAGAAAGTTAACCGCCTCAAGAACTAAGTCACCCGCATTTACACCATTTGTCAAACCATTAGTAAAGAAATCTATTGCTTGTGTTGCAGGACTTCCTGCAACGTCATCTGCTACTAAGCCAAAGTTACCAGCCAACACAACGCCTATTTCGGCTGGTGTAGTTGCGCCATTCAAACTCTCTGTATAGATGCTTGTTGCAACCATTTCTCTTGCAAAAGCCAACTCCGTCCCCGGAAAAGCTTCCAGATCAGGCAAGTAGGCAGCGCCTGGCGCTGCATTAAATATACCCGCAACAATTTTTAAAAGTTTTTCACTGTTTATAGCCATGGGAGCTCCCTCAAAAAATTAAAAATTAAAATCTATTAAAACAATAATACAAAAACTTGCAAGCTTTTACTCTGCCTCTTTACAACAAACATTATTAAAATACTCAATATACGCTTGCATAAAAAGCCAAGTTAGGTTGCATTCTGCCCAAAACCCTCTGGCTTTGCAAGCAATCTCTAGTACTTTCGTACAAGCCCTGTTGCTTATTTACAACATCAGGCGGCAATATATCAGAGATCCACTTAATATATAGTGATAAGTAGCGGATAAAATAGCGCTATTTTTATTCCACCAAGGAAACTAAGCCAACCATTCCTTTAAACTCTTATCACCATAAAAAGGCGCTTTCACTACGCCACATAACGTGTATTTATATATTTAAGCCACATTATTTTTACAGATAGCCCGAGCAATTCTTCTAATTTAGAATCTCTACACTCAAACCAGATAGCGTTTCCGGGCTTGAATCTGCGATAATCACTGTTTGAACTCCTTCAATTATTGCTTTGCCTTCACCTAAAACATCACCGCTTGGCACCTTTGTGGACTTATGGGGCTACCGCCAACTAGCATTGCAAATGATTAAACGTGAAATAGCCAGCCGTTATCGCGGTTCGTTCCTTGGGCTATTATGGTCATTTGTTACGCCACTCTTAATGCTGTCAGTCTATACTTTTGTATTCAGTGTTGTATTTAAAGTACGCTTGGTCAATGTTGGTAACAGCGACAATAAATTTGAATTCGCTTTGTTACTTTTCGCCGGATTGATTATATTTAATTTTTTCTCAGAATGTATTTCACGCGCCCCCGGTTTAATTTTAGCTAATGTAAATTATGTGAAGAAGGTCATCTTCCCTCTAGAAATTTTGCCCTTGGTAACATTAGGTGCTGCCATATTTCATATGAGCATCAGTTTTCTGGTGCTATTAATTTTTTTAGTTGCTATCGGCCAAGCAATTACGTGGACAGTCATTTGGCTTCCGGTTGTAATAGCACCATTTCTATTGCTCACGATTGGATTAGCTTGGTTATTAGCGTCGACAGGGGTATTTGTTAGAGATATCGGGCAATTTATTAGCTTGTTTCTAACGATGCTACTATTTATGAGTCCAATTTTTTATCCCGCATCGGCATTACCTGAGTCTGTACGCAGCTATTTATTTCTCAACCCACTTACTTTCATTATTGAGCAGACACGAGCTGTTGTTTTAAATGGCATGTCACCCGATTGGGTTGGGCTAGCCATCTATTATGTTATTGCGCTATTTGTTGCATGGACTGGATTATTTTGGTTCGAGAAAACACGCAAGGGGTTCGCTGATGTCCTTTAGGCCTCATATTAACAATACTGCCATTCAAGCCAGTCAAATTTCTAAATGCTACCAACTATATAGTCAGCCAACAGACCGATTGAAGCAGTTTTTATGGCGCGGCAAAAGGCAATATTATCGGGAACTATGGGCATTACGTGACATTAATCTTGCTATCACACAAGGCGAAGTGGTGGGCATTGTCGGTCAAAATGGCTCAGGAAAATCGACGCTATTACAAATGGTTTGCGGTACGCTAACACCCACGGGCGGCGAGATGCTAGTAAAAGGTCGCATAGCCGCACTATTAGAATTGGGCGCAGGATTTAACCCAGAGTTCTCTGGGCGCGAGAATGTCTTTATGAGTGCCGCCATTTTGGGGTTAAGTCAGGCCGAGATTGCTGAACGCTTTGATAAGATTATTGATTTCTCTGGCGTTGGTGACTTTATTGATCAACCCGTTAAAACCTACTCCAGCGGCATGTATGTTCGTTTAGCTTTCTCAGTAGCGATTAACGTTGACCCGGATATTCTGGTGATTGATGAAGCTTTGTCTGTTGGCGATGGAGCTTTTTCTCGTAAATCATTTAATGAAATCATGAAAATGCGAGATGCAGGAAAAACCATTTTATTCTGCTCACACTCGTTATTTCAGGTTGAGTCTTTATGCGCACGCGCCGTCTGGATTAATAGCGGCAAAATCATAATGGATGGCGATTCGGCTGATGTGGTTGCGGCATACCAGGGATTTCTGGACAAAAGCGTGTTGGGCCCTACCACCGAGACAATTATTACAGGCTCTGACACACCAATACCAACAGCAGATATTGAACATGCACGTAGCAGCGCACATCTTGGTAAAGTAACAGTCGTCATTGATGGCATAAGCGATCCATCTAAAATTATTTTAAGTGGTCAATCTAGTATCGCGGTACAGATTAGCTTTTCCTCTGACCCGGCATTACCGTGTCCTAATATTGCCATCACACTGCATGCAATGGATGGGCGCACGCTCACCAGTGCAGCTACTTGGGAAGATAATATCACCTTGCAGCGCTCTTCGGATGGGTCGTGCCAGGCTTGCCTTACCTTTGATCAACTACCACTACTCAAAGGTGAATATCATTTAAGTGCACACTTATTGTGCGAGCGAGGCCTACACATTTATGATTCGGCGAATGTCGTTGCCACACTCAAAGTACAGCAACCTGGCCGCTTACAGGGCTACTTCGTGATACCGCATAATTGGAAATGCTAATGTCAAACTCCACAATTAATTCAAATCAAGTCTACCAAACACTAGACCCGCTTACTGCTAGCTCTATCAATAAAAAATGGGCGTGCCGCTGGACATCAAAACATGACCAAGCGATATTTTTATCGCTGTTTGAATCAGCCTTTGGTCATACCATGCCACCCAGTCTATGGACATGGAAATATGGTAATCAAGATAAATATGGCATATTCGCGCATATAGATGGAGATGTTATCGCCTATTACGGTGGCTTACCTCGCCAATTTTGGCTAAATGGAGAAACAATGCCTGCTGTGCAGATTTGTGATGTCATGGTCGCACCAAAAATGCGCGGTATTCTGACACGCAAAGGGCCATTTATGCATACTGCGGATACCTTTCTATCCGCTCAAATCGGTCAGGATAAAGCTTATCAATTTGCGTTTGGCTTTCCTACCGATCGTGCCGCACGTATCGGAGAAAAATCAGCTTGGTACGCCAGAACAGACACTTTTTTAGAAGCCTCATGGCTTGCAACCACCACGCTGCCGCCTTGGTTTAAAATACGACCATTTGCTGATAACAACATTGAAACTGTTGATATGCTTTGGCAAGCCATGCAAGCATCACTACCCAATTATTTAATTCCCGTTAAAGATAGCGCATTCTTTAAATGGCGCTACAAAGGTCATCCTGACCGCAGCTATCCGTCTTATGTTGTCTCGTGGCGAGGCACCAATAAAGTGATCGGCATCGTTACACTACGTGATCATGGTCCAGACCTTGGCATGGAAATAATGGATCTGTTAGCACCGGCCGCTGGATTAAAAACCTTACATGTTGCCGCCCAGAAAATTTGTATGCGCACCGGTCATACGCGCCTGTTTAGCTGGATGACACCAGCAATACTTGCTTTTTTACCTAAATCAAGCCAGCAAGTCGAAGTTTCAGGCGTCTACATTACGCCCGAATACCAGCAGATGATTGAACAAAAAGAGGTAAACTGTTGGCTAATGAGTGGCGACACTGATTTTCGTTGATTAACCCATCTTCTTCTCGAAAACAAGGCTTCTGATAGAACAAGCTCGATAAATATGAAAATTCTCATGGTTACTCGTGAAACTCAAGCCGAGAAACGCTACGGTCTTGGACGCAGCTTAACGCCACTGGTTGAGGAGCTCCGGCGGCGTAACTTAACTGTCGACTATATTTGTCAGTCTGATTTAGGATCACGAGCTTCCCGCTGGCAGTGTCGTCTACTAGCCATGCTTCCAGGTAGCAGCAAAATGGATACGGATTTCCCGACCTTATTTCACGCCCTAATTGAACGCCTAAACATGGGACGCGCTGCAGCAAAATTAGCGGCCAAGCAAAAATTCACACATGTGCATTGTCATGACCCCATTATTGCGGCAGGTTTCCGTCTTTTTGCTCGACTTCACCCAAATTGCCATGTTGCCTGGGGCATTACCGAACATGGTTTCGGCTGCTACATGAATGCGATGCAAGAAGACGGCATGAGGCTTGGCCCGAATATCATGCGCATTTTACGCAACTGGGAAGCACGCACGCTCAACGCGGCATCATGGGTAACCGCCCCAACACCTAGTGGCATCACTCAAATTGCTAAAGACTTAGGTTTTTCCCCAATTCCAGAAAACTGGCAAGCAGTTACACACGCGCGGCCCATACTCAACCATTACAACAAACAAGACGCGCGAATACAATTAGGCTGGAACAACGAAAGTATTTATATTCTCGGTGTAGGCCGAATCGCTGCGGTCAAACAATTTTCATTGTTAATTGCAGCGTGTGCTAAGCTGGAAACAAATAAAGCGCTTAAGCTGGTGGTTCTTGGTGAAGGCGACACCGACAAGCTACAAAAAGAAGCGCAACAGCTTGAGTTCACAGACAAACTCCAATTTGCCAGCACGGAAGATATCGGCCTTTATCTTTGTGCTGCCGATATTTATGTCAGCACGTCCGCATCTGAGTCCTTTGGCATGGCTAATTTTGAAGCACTTACCGCCGGTACTGCGGCCATTTGCACCGCAGTGGGCGGTGTGCCCGATGTGGTTGGAGATGGTGCAATTCTCGTTTCACCATGCCTCCAAAAAATAACGGATGCTATACAGCATCTATTAGATGACTCAGAATTCCGCAATACGACTGCTCAAAAAGGTCTTGAAAGAGCTAACATGTGGCCAGATATTACTCAAATTACCGATTGCTATGAAACAATTTATCGCCAGACGTCAGCAAAGAAAAATAGCCGGTCTAGAGCTGTGCCCACTACCAACGCGACTGACGCCCATTGAAAAAGGGAAAATACTGGTTATTGCGCCGCATGCTGATGATGAGACGCTTGGTTGTGGCGGTACATTGGCATTACTCCGACAAAACGAATGCCAGATTAAAATTGTCTTTGTTACTGATAGTGCGGGTGCGGGAAGCTTGGGAAAGGATGCCGCGACAATTCGTCGCAGAGAGTCAGTAGCAGCACTTGCTATACTCGGCATTGATGATATTGAATTTCTTAATGAACCAGATGGCGATTTTTGTAACTCGACACGCTTTGAAAACAAGATTAATTACTTGCTGCAACATTTTAGCCCGGACTGGTTATTTTTACCTTCTGTACTTGACTATCATCGCGACCACGTCGCTATCGGGCAAGCAGTTTTATCTTGTTGGCATAGCAATAAAAGCCCATGCCGCGCTTTTATCTACGAAATCTGGTGCCCACTACCTGCTACGAAAATAGTCGATATCAGCAGCGTCATTGACCTCAAGAAACAATCTATTGCCTGCTATGAACTACCATTATTCCATTGCGACTACCTATCCGCCAGCATTGGATTGGCTAGTTATCGTGGCCTTTACTTGGCAAAAAAAGAAGATACAAATTATGCCGAAGCTTTTATTGAAGCAGAAAAAAAACCAGCATGGGGAAACCTAATGCAAAGAATGTTAGGATTGAGAGTTTATCTTGAAAAACTTCTAAAAGAAAAAGAATAACAAGCAGTCTTCTGTTTTATCTCTATAGTTATGGACCAATCAATGTCTGAAAAAGACGATTCTGCTCTTCCCTTAGTTAGCATCATTATTCGCAGCATGAACCGCTCAACACTGTCGGATGCGTTGGATTCTGTCGCATGTCAAACCTATAAAAATATCGAAGTCGTTGTAGTTAACGCCAAAGGTTCTACCCACAATAACTTGGGCAATCTTTGCGGACATTTCCCATTGCGATTCATTCAAAGCGAAAAACCATTAGCTCGCAGTAAAGCTGCAAATACCGGCCTAAATGCAGCAACAGGCGACTATTTGATTTTCCTTGATGACGACGATCTGTTTTATCCTAAGCATATTTCAACTCTTGTCGCAGCGCTACAAAATCAACAAAATGCCCGGTGTGTCTATGCTGGCGTCCATGTTGAATATTATCTCGATGAGAAAATAGCGGCTACAACCGATTTTAATGAGCCATTCGACCTACATAGACTGCAAGGGAGAAACTTTATTCCGATTCACGCTATGTTATTTGCAAAATCATTGCTGACGGATGGCTGTCACTTTGATGAAACACTTGATGTTTTTGAAGACTGGGATTTCTGGCTGCAGCTCACAAAATACAGTGACGTTTTACACATTGATGAAATTAATGCTGTTTATCGAAATTTCGGGCACTCTGGCCTAGGACTCACTCAGGACGAGAATCTTTTGAGACAAGCGAGAGGGCAAATTTATGACAAATGGAGTCGGCTGCTGAGCGGCGAACAACTAGACGATATCATTCAATACCGCGAAGATGTTATTAACGACGTTAATAAGCAATTAGCATCGCTTCAACAAAGTGCACTTGCCCACGCCGAGCGAGAAAAACAAAACACACTCGCTTATGCCGAGCGAGAAAAAATACTCCGCAAGACCATCAATGATTTAGCCCATTCAACATCATGGAAAATTACTGCGCCCTTACGCTTTTCAATACGGATCATTCGTGGCCAACATCGTGAGGCTTTAGCCGGATTAAGCCGACGATTATCGCCGCCATTAAAGAAAATATACTGGCTGCTGCCGATAGCATGGCGCAATGCCGTATTAAAAACAGCTTACCGAACACTGGGACCTTTTTTTTCCGGAATGGAACACTACGAAGCTTGGCGTGCTAATAACAACTATTCTATCCATCAATTTCCGACAGCATCAAAGGTTTTTTTAGCAGAAATGGTGGATATCCCTAGTATCAAGCCTTTAATAACAAAATCACCAGAACGTATCGCGATTCACGCGCATATTTTTTATCCTGATTTAGCGACGGAATTTGCAAATTACCTACGCAACATGCCATTTGCATATGATTTATTTGTTTCTACGCCGAATGAAACCGCAAGTGACATATGTAGCGAAGCTTTTTCCCGCCTGCCATTAATGGAGCAACTTCATATCGCTACCGTTCCCAACCGAGGGCGTGATATTGCACCGATGTTCTGCACATTCGGAGAATCACTCCAAAATTATGATTACATCGCTCATTTACACAGCAAAAAATCGCTATACAACAAAGGTGCTACTGATGGTTGGCGGGAATATTTACTCACCAATCTACTCGGCAGTAAAACTCAAATAAGTCGTATTTTTACGTTACTAACCGGAGAGCAGAATGCAGGTATCGTCTACCCGCAAAATTTTTCTAGATTACCTTACTCCGCATATACCTGGCTTTCAAATCAAACTAAAGGGCGTGTCTGGTGCCTAAAATTAGGTATTAGAAATTTCCCAACAGGATATTTTGATTTCCCTGCCGGGTCCATGTTCTGGGCCAAAACAGAAGCGCTACAACCCTTATTTGATGCAAAAATGACGATGCAAGACTTTCCTGAGGAAACCGGGCAAAAAGATGCCACACTGGCCCATTGTCTGGAGCGATTGCTTGTTTTGATAACTAAACAATCTGGATTCAATGCCTTCATCCTCAGAGATACGCAATTAAATAGCTGGTCACGTTGGCGCTTTGATCAATACCTTTCGCGCAAACCAGAAAGAATTCATGCCATGCTGGAAGACCTAACTGTGCGTATTGTTGTTTTTGATATATTCGACACACTGCTGACACGTCCTCTGCTCAATCCTGAAAGCATCAAGTCGATTATTGCCCAGCAAGCAGGCGGCGAGATCGGTCAAAAGTATCTGCAATTTCGCGCCACAGCAGAAGCACATGCACGCCAAAAGGCTGGTCGTGACATTGATCTCGATGCCATTTATTCAGAACTCACCATCCTATCAAAGCTACCACCTGATGCCATCGCACGATTACGATACCTTGAAGAAACAATCGAGATTGAAGCTGTCGCACCACGGCCGGAAGCCATTGCCTTATTACAATTAGCGAAAAATTCAGGAAAACACGTTTTACTGGCCAGTGATATGTATCTGCCTAAATCAACGATCAAAACCATGCTAAAACAACATGACATAACGGCTTGGGATCAGCTGTACTTATCATCTGATATTGGCTTGCGCAAGGATAGTGGAGATCTCTACCGTCATTTACTGGCTCAAGAACATACCCATCCAGACGCCGTGCTGGTTATTGGAGATAATGAGCATTCCGATATTCAAGTACCCGGCGATATAGGAACGCGGTGTTTACATATCATGCGACCCGTTGAGTTAGCACGTGCCATTCCTCGTTTAGGGCCAATAATTGAAGAATCACTAAATCAAAATGATATCAGCGTTCAGCTTATACTGGGAATGATTGCGCGAGAAAATTTTCAGCCCCTGTTTTTTCCAAATTTTGACCCATCAGACCTTGTTCCAGCCACGCCTAGAGCCATTGGATACACTATTGCCGGACCTTTAATATTGGCCTTTGTGCAATGGCTAGAAAAAAAGGCTGCTGAAGATGGTATCCAGCATCTATATTTTCTGGCTCGAGAAGGCCAGATATTAAAAATGGTTTATGATCAATGGACAGCACATGATACTAATGCAATACCATCTGACTATCTGGTGCTTTCGCGTCGCACTGTCGCTGTACCCATGATTTCAAACCTTGAAGACATTTTTGAAATAGCACGCGTACAATTCTCTCCCAACAATCTCACAACTTTCTTACAAGAACGCTACGGCCTTACGCTATCCCAGGAAGAGCACAACGAATACACAAAACGTAAATTTTGGACAAAAAATAAATTAGTATCAGTTGAAAATAACAATATTGACCATCTCATGCCACTTCTAAAAGCGCTTGAAGCTCGTATCCTGGCTCAATCTCATCTAGAACGTCCAGCACTAATGACTTATCTAGACAACATGAAATTCAACACAGCCACTTCATCAGCAATTGTTGATATTGGATATGCAGCAACTATTCAAGGCCGTTTAAATCGCCTAATGGATCAAGCGATACACGGCTATTATCTAATAACAGACGAGCGCGCTCGTAAGGTGTCAACAGAGTTCAATGTCATCACACAAGGCTGCTTTGGTCATTATGTGAATGCCTTTAGCAATCCGCCATTAATCTTTGAAAAAAGCTTTTCATTAGAAAAGCTGTTAAGCTCTAATGATCCACAAATTGTTCGTTATCAATCTGACAACGTCGGCAAGATAGCACCAGAGTTCCGTGATTTAACTGATGAAGAACATCAGACAATGGCAACACGCGAAGAGATTCGCCAAGGCATCATGGACTTTGTAGGCCAAAGTATTACAGTAAGAGACAAACTAGTTAATGATTTTGCCGTCCCTCCTAATATCGCTAAAAACATGTTTGAAACATTTATAAAACACCCATCTCAATCAGAACTAGAGATACTGAGCAGACTAACCTTGGATGACTATTACTGTGGTCGAGGTCTAGTCAATTAGGAATGCACTGATTCCTTAAAATAACTCAATTAATAATTTCATGAAAAAACCTTATTTTTCGATTGTCATTGTTAATTACAATGCTGGTATGATGCTGGGCAACGTAATATCAGCATTATCACAACAAACTTTTCAAGATTTTGAGGTCATTGT
>JAJFJH010000170.1 GCA_021774155.1 Nitrosomonas sp. | reverse complement strand
GGGCCAGAGGCTATTTCTGTACGACAAGTGGTAACATCACTGACGAGATCATATTGCAGTACTTGGAACAGCACTCAGAAAAGCCCTAAAGGCTTCCAGCCCAGCTCGATCCTACCGGCGCCAGCCGGTAGTGGTTCAGTTAATCAATTCTTGGTGTTCACATTTTATCGCTGGGAAGTCATTATGCGCGAAAGTGCGCTTTTGGGAATGCTGGGTTTACATACCGTAGGGTTTTTTATCGACAGTGCGTTCGAAAGTTTCCGCTTGGATGTTGCTTTAATATATTAATCATCGCGAATGCAGTACTTAATATTGTTGTTGATGGTGCAGGAAAGTATCTGAGGCAGTGCCTAGGATTGTCTGGGCATCGGGTTATTAGGTGACAACAATCTTGAGTTGTCAAAGTCCAACGCCCATTCCAAGGCTTCTTTATAATTACCCCGGAAAATAATTAAGTTTTGCTTTTTGCTTAATTGGTGTTCGTACATGGGGTCGTAATAATCGGATAATAGGCGAGCTATCCATGCTTCGTGCCCTTGAACGCTGCCAGTGTGGGTGTGATTGTGGAGGGCGGAGGCTAATAATTGGGCGATTTCTTTATATCGCTCCAAACCCAAACGTTTTTGAATGCGTTGCAAGCTGTCATTAAGATAAAGGCTAAAAACCTCAAACCCATTTTCAGGATATTGAGTTTCAAAGCTTATCAGCATCTTAATGACGTATTCTTTTAGAATTCGTTGTATACGAAAATCTAGTGGCATTTCTACGAGTAAAATCTGAGATCGTTTCATGGCATCATAAAAAGCTAAAGGAATACTAATGGCTCCAATATTTTTGCTCTCATCCTCTACAAACAGTATCTTGTTTGTAAAATTGGTGCTGGGTGTATGCAATAGGCCGATAGCCAGGGCATGTTCAAAGTTGGCTTGGGTGGGTTGTGCGTTGACCATTTGTCCAAAACTTGAACCGCGATGATTTGCGTATCTTTCGAGATCAATACTTTCTGGAATTTCATTAATAAGTTCGGATTTTGAGACGCCGGTTTTACCGCCGATACGAATCATGCGTGTATTGATTGCTGCCTCGTCAATAACTTCAGTTAATGATCTTCTTAGAGCTTTGTAACCACCTTCGATTAGTGGGACATCTATCCCGACGTCATGCATCCATTGTTGCGCAAGATTAGAGCGCATGCCGCCGCGCCAGCAATAAATATGTGTGTTTGGGTTGCTGGTCGCTGATTCGCACCAGTTTTGAATGCGTGTTTTTTTTGATTCCCCGCAAACTAATTGATGACCCAACTCAATGGCGGCTTGTTGTCCTTTTTGTTTGTAACAAATGCCAACTAAATGCCGTTCGTGATCGTTTAGAATAGGGAAATTAGTTGAATTTGGAAAGCAACCTTTTGCATATTCACCTTCAGCGCGAACATCGATAAAAGGTGTGTTTTTAAAAAATAAACCGTGAAAATGGTTGGCGGTTATAAGTTTTTTTGAGGTCACTACAAAGACTCTTGACGTATATAAAGAAGGTTCTTCTCTTCAAAATTAAATAATAAAACACATAATTAAACACGTTATCCAGTACAATAATTAAGACGAAAAGTGGGGTATTTTAGCGGTTGTTGTTTTGGCGCAACACCGTTTAAATATTGCCTTGACAGGGAAAAGCACCTTATATAAGCTGCGAAGTTGTGAAATATGACACACTTATATTTATAAGGCAAATTCAGTGACCAGTGTCTGAATAAAATTTTTCTGGCGAGCAGCAGCTTGTGCAGAACGATGATCAGAACTGGTATGCCTAAACAGAATTCTTTGCTAGTAATAGCAAGATGACACGCAACATTACTTCGAGGGGAAGATCTTGAGTTTGACAATAACCAAGTTGAACGCTCCGCTAACGCAAGCGTTTGATTCTCAACCTTCAAGCGAGACAAAAATAACGGCAACGGCGACAATCAATGTGCAAGCGCAGCGATTAGCAGATTTTAATACGCTGGCCGAAGCATTGGAATACGCTGCAGGAGGAACAACCGGATATAACTTTTATGACGCAAAGGGGAATTTGCGGTCAGTTCTCCCGTATAGCAAATTAAGGCAAAATGCGCGCATATCAGCGCAGCACCTGTCAAGCTTTGGCTTGGAACGTGGTACCCGTGTGGCTATTATTGCCGACACATCCCCTGAGTTTTCTGAGTTATTTTTTGCGTGTCGCTACGCAGGGTTAGTCCCATTTGCAATGCCTGTCCCAGTGAATCTTGGCAGTCATGCAATTTATGTGCAGCAATTGCGTGGCATGCTGAATAGTGGTCAAGCAGCTATTGCAATTGCGAATTTCGACTATGTGAGCTTCCTTAGAGAAGCTGCAGAAGGAGTGGAAGGATTGCAGTGGGTTGGTACGCCGAGCGAATTAGCAACATTACCAGCGATGGATGTTAGATTTCAACCCAATGATCCTGATGAAACCGCTTATTTACAGTTTACATCTGGCAGTACGAAAGCTTCTCGCGGTGTTATTATTACTGAGCGGGCTTTAATGACCAATATGCAAGGGATTGTCCGCAATGGTTTAGAGATGAAACCAACGGATCGAGCTGCATCTTGGCTACCGTTCTATCATGATATGGGTTTGGTTGGTCTCGTGTTGGCGCCGATGGTTTCACAGGTGTCCGTGGACTATCTTGCAACGCGTGATTTTGCGATCCGTCCTTTGCAATGGTTGCGTTTAATTAGTCGTAATCGTTGCACCATCGCATTCAGTCAACCTTTTGGACTAAAGCTGTGTACGTTACGTGTGCGCGAATCGGATTTAAAAGAGCTCGATTTAAGTTGCTGGCGTGCAGCCGGTATTGGCGCAGAGATGATCCGACCAGAAACCTTAAGAAGCTTTGCAGAAAAATTCGCAACGGCTGGTTTTGACGAGTGTGCGTTTTTACCTTGCTATGGGCTTGCTGAATCAACACTCGCAGTTACATTCTCGAAAATAGGCAAAGGTGCACAAAGTATAAAGATTGATGCTAAAACATTAGTCGATAAAAAAATGGCTGTTCGGGTTCACGCTGATGGTAGAAAGCATAATGAGTTTGTTAACTGTGGTCGGCCATTACCAGGTCATACTGTGAAAATTGTTGACGGATCTGGTAAAGAATTACCAAGCATCATGGTCGGCAGTGTATTGGTACATGGTGAAAGCGTTATGGCAGGTTATTTTAACAACCCTGAAGAAACTAAAAAAGCGCTTAAGCCGGATAACTGGTTAGACACCGGAGATATCGGGTTTCTGTTTGAGGGCGACTTGTACATTACTGGCAGACGTACTGATGTCATTATTGTTAATGGTCGTAACATTCGGGCGCAGGATATCGAAGAATTGGCTGAGTTGCAGCCGGAAGTGAGAACTCGTGAAGCATCTGCGTTTGGTATCAATGCAGAAGATGGCGCGACTACGATTGTTCTCGTCATTGAGTGCCGATTAACTTCTGTGACAGAGCGTCAATCGCTTGTTAATCGATTGCAACAATTGGTTTATATGGCGTTTGGTGTCAATTGTCTTGTAGAGTTAGTACCGCCCCATACATTGCCACGAACATCATCTGGTAAATTATCACGTTTCGCAGCACGTCAGGGATTTATACAGCGTACAAATGTATCTGAGCAATCACCAGTGGTTTTAGAATCGGGAGACAGATAACCAGTAATGCCTGAAATGGTTGCATTAACAGGCGCTACTGGATTTATTGGTCGCGAAATTCTACATAGTCTTGTTGGCAATGGTTACCACGTCCGTGCATTGACACGGAAACCGCTAGGAGATGAAAAACGTATCCATTGGGTTCTCGGAGATTTGAATAATAAAACGGCATTGCATCAGCTGGTTGAGGGTGTTGATGCCGTTATTCATTGTGCTGGGTCGGTGCGTGGTAGCTCCCTTGAGGATTTTGTGTGTACCAATGTCGATGGCACATCAAATCTTGTTCAGGCAGCAGAACATCAAGCAATAAAACCACGTTTCCTACTTATATCGTCTCTCGCAGCAAGAGAGCCTGAACTTTCCTGGTATGCCAAAAGTAAGCAAATGGCTGAACAGTTTGTGGTTAACTATTCAGCACGCAGTCAATGGATAATTTTCCGGCCAACCGCAATTTATGGACAGGGCGACAAAGAATTAAAGCCGGTTTTTAATGCGACGCGGCATGGTTTATTGCCGCTAATTGGTGAAACATCGAATAAAATAAGCTTATTGCATGTTGATGACTTTGTGGCTGCCATTCAGTGCTGGCTTGCTATGAGTGTGCCTGTCAATGGTATTTACGAGTTAGACGATGGGAATGAAGGCGGTTACAGTTACGAGTCCATTGCGGCTATCACGCAAGAAGTTTGGGGACGTCCTGTCCGTTGTATAAAGGTGCCAATTTCCGTCGCTAGCTTGGTAGCGAAAATAAATCTAACGCTTGCAAAAATTTTTCATTATGCGCCGATGTTGACGCCAGAGAAAGTAAAGGAATTGCAACATTCAAACTGGTTATGTGATAATAGCCCCCTACTAAATGCGATGCCTGATTGGAAACCGAAAAATAGCCTGCGCAGTGCTTTGCCTCAGCTATTTTGAGACTTCCCAAAAACTCATTATTTAAAGTGACCTATGGCAGAAAGTGACTACAATGAAACCCTGCGGCAACTTTGCCAGCGTCTAGATAGTTTTACTAGCTCTGACGTGGAAGTAACTCCTGATATGAGTCTTGTTAATCAATTGGCAATTGATTCTATCAAACTGCTGAGCTTAATCATGGAAATTGAAGATACCTTTGATATTTCAGTGCCGATAAACGCACTTGTCGACGTCCAGACAGTTCGCAATCTTGCTGATTTAATACATAAAATAAAAACAGAGTCCTAATGAATCTTTTAGATAAGCTAGATGCTGCTGCTGCGTTAAGGAAAGCCCAGTTGCCAGAAGCTGTCGGTGCTTTTGGCATTCCTATTGAGGAAGTTTACTCATCAACAGAAGCAAGAATTGGTGAAAACCGTGTGCTTCTTTTTGGAACAAATAATTATTTAGGACTGTCTTTTGCGCCTGAGTGCTTAAAAGCTGCACATGAAGCCATTGATAATGAAGGAACCGGCACTACTGGTTCACGCATGGCAAATGGTAGTTATTTTGGGCACCGAGAACTTGAAAGAGAGTTTGCTGACTTTTATCAGTGTCGTGAAAGTATTGTGTTTACGACGGGTTACCAAGCAAACTTAGGAACTATCGCTGGTTTAGTTGGGCCAGGTGATGTCGCATTGATAGACGGCGATTCTCATGCCAGTATCTATGATGGCTGCACATTAAGTGGCGCTGATGTTATTCGCTTTCGACATAATGACGCGGCTGATTTGGACAAAAGATTGCGCCGTTTAGGTGACCGTTCAACTGTAACGCTGATAATCGCTGAAGGTATTTACAGCATGTTAGGTGATCAAGCGTCGTTGGCAGACATCATCAGTGTAAAAAATAAATACAACAGTCTTCTTTTATTGGATGAAGCGCATTCACTAGGTGTGTTAGGAGATACCGGGCAAGGCCTGGTGGAAAAAACTGGAATGATGGAAGGTGTTGATTTCATCACTGGAACATTTAGTAAGAGCCTCTGCAGCATTGGTGGGTTTTGTGTTAGTAATCATCCACAATTGAATCAATTACGTTTTATTAGTCACCCATATATCTTCACGGCTTCTCCATCACCGGCAACTATTGCCTCGACACGGGCAGCTTTGAAGTTATTGCGAAATGGTACGAAGTTGCGAGAACAACTGTGGAAAAACGCACACCAGCTTTATTCAAAGATGAGTGAGATTGGTTATAAGCTTGGCCCTGAACCAGGCCCTATTGTCGCTGCTATACTTGATAATCCGAAGCAAGCACTCGCGCTCTGGCAAGGTTTACTTGAATACAATATTTATGTGAACCTGATTTTGCCACCTGCAGCGCCAGAGAATAAGTCGCTGGTACGCTGTAGTATTAATGCGGCGCATACAAGTGAACAAATACAATATGTCGGTGAGACATTTGCCAAGCTATATACCGAGATAGGGCTTGATTAGAGATGCAAAATTGTCCCCCGTTGCTATGCGAGGGGGTCATTGAGTCCTGTGTAATAAAGATTGAATTGATTTGGTTAATTGATTTGGTGCCTGCTGCTTCTTGTCCATAATATTAACAATATGATCTACTTTCACTAAACTTGGCGGTTGCTGCGATATAAAGAGTGTTGTTCGTCCTTGTATTAATGTTTTTAATGCGTCTTGTAAGCGCTTTGTTTCAGGATTAGATGTTGTTGGAGATGTGAATGTTTCATCGATTATCAAGACTGATGGGTTTCTCAATAATGCACGTGCAATAGCGATATGTTGGCATTGTGTGTGCGTTAATTTAACATCATTACTACCAAGTTCGGTTTGTAATCCCTTTGTCATTTCACGGATAAATTCTGAAGCATTGGACATAAAGGCAGCTGAAGTTATTTTTGCCTCATTAGTACATTCCATAGCGCCGTATGCAATATTAGTCGCGGCGGTGTCATTGAACAATAAGGCCTTATGCGAGATCAGAGCGATGCTGGCATAAAGGCTGTTTAAATCTAGCTTAGCCAAATCCTGGTTATCAAACAATATTCTTCCGTTGATAGGTTGGGTTATGCCAAGCATCAAATCTATGAGCGCATTCTTTTCCTCTTCTGACGCACAAATTAATGCAACAGTTTGCTTAGGTTTGATAGTGACGGAAAAACTATCGAGTACCGGTTGATTGGTCGTTTCACTCGAGTAGTTAACTTTATCAAATGTTAGTTTGCCGCTTGGCCGTTCAATTGAAACACCCCCTGTGTGTTTCACTGATTCGGTGTCTAAGAATGAAAAAATTCTCTCAAGTGATTGTCGTCCTTGCAGTAAAAAACTGTTGGCTGATAGTAGTTGATTTAAAGACATGAAAAGCATCACGGCAGCTGTCAATAGAGATGCTATTTCTCCTGTCGTTATTTTGCTGTTATGTGTTTGTTGAAAAAGAAAATAGCCTATGGTTGAGAGGATAATAACAGCGACAATCTGGCCTAAAATGATGCGCAATGTTTTTATGTTAATAAGCCGTAGATTGAACTTGTGCATTTGTTTGGTTTTGTTCATGAAACGCTTCTCTTCCTGTGATTGACCGCCATGAACACGAATGGTTTGGTATTTTGAAATGGACTGGAATAATACTTCGCGGACATCGTTTGAAGCATTAATCATTTGATCGTTTGTTTTATCCAAATAACCATTGATTAGCTGAGAAACTAAAAGTAGCACTGATAAGATCGTTGAGATAAATAACGTAAATTCCCCACTGAGATAAAACATCCATGCTAATAGGAAAGTGATTATCAATGTGTCTTTAACTAAGATAGTTAATGCATTAATGATGGTCTGAGAACCTGAATTTACATCGGTGATGAATCGATGTTCCAGATCATTATCGGTCATTTCAGTATAGTGGTTGATCGGTAATGTTTGTAGCTTGTTGAACATGGCGACACGTAGATCTACGCACACTTTATTGCTGGTTGTGTTCATGGCGTAGGTGCTAGTAAAACTAGCTGTTCCACGAGCGATTAAGAGCGCCAATACAATCAATAAGAAATCTTGTGTTAACACTGGCCCCGCGTTAAGTGGAATTTTGTCAAACATATATAAAACGAGTGCCGGTAGAGCCGACACAGTTAAGGCCACTGTTGCCATACTAATGAGTGCCAGTGTGAGTGTATTCCTGTGCGGAGCAACATATTCTAATAAGCGGTGGTAAGGCGGCGTATTAATTATTTTTTTCTTATTTTGCATTGGCGCGAAATCGTGATAGAAATTTTGAGAGTAAAAAGCAGCACATTTACTTTACATTATCTGCTGTGAATCAAAATTTGCATATAATTCATAAGGATGTATAGTATTTATAATTTTATCTCATTGCGATTTTTTGAAGTGTATGCCTATAGTACAATTATTTTCTTTTAATATTAACTTTGGTGTCGAATTGTCCTATGGGTAAATCTTAGAATGGTAACAAATAATACTGTTGGAACAACAAGGAAGGGAATTATTCTGGCGGGTGGCTCAGGTACGCGGCTCTATCCAATTACACAAGTGGTTTCCAAGCAATTAATGCCAGTGTTTGATAAGCCGATGATCTACTATCCACTCAGTACTTTGATGCTGGCAGGTATTCGTGACATTCTTATTATCTCCACGCCGAAGGATATATCTTGTTATGAGGAGCTGTTGGGCGATGGCGG
>JAJFJH010000169.1 GCA_021774155.1 Nitrosomonas sp. | reverse complement strand
CATTTTTGTCCCCATTGTGGTCGCGATCAGTGTGCTCACCTTTGGTATTACTTGGTGGCTGACGGGAGATTTTGTTCCAGCACTCATTCATGCTGTAGCGGTACTCGTTATCGCCTGCCCTTGTGCCTTAGGTCTTGCCACGCCAACCGCGATCATGGTTGGCACAGGACGCGGCGCGCAAGTCGGCGTACTGGTCAAAAATGCCGCAGCATTGGAACATGCCGAGAAAATCCAAACCATGATTATCGATAAAACCGGCACATTGACGGAGGGGAAACCAGAAGTCACAGATATTGTTCCCGTTGGAACCATGAACGTACAGAGTTTGATACAAATTGCCGCTACGCTGGAACAAGGTTCAGAACATCCGCTCGCTAAAGCCGTTTTAGATAGCGCCAAAAAGCAAAGCATTCAACTTCAGCACGTCAGTCATTTCACCGCCATCACGGGTGGTGGCATAACTGCAAACATTGATGAAGATAAATACCTACTTGGCTCACCCAGGTTTCTAATTGACCGCAAAACCCGCATCGACGAGGCACAGATCAAAACACTACAAGCGGAAGGAAAAACAGTCATTGGCATCGCCAAAATTTCGGATGACACACCCACTATCCTAGGCTATCTCGCCATTGCTGATCAGCTACGCAAAACGTCCATTCAGGCCATAAAGCGTCTGCAAGCCATGGGCATAGAAGTCGTGATGCTAACCGGTGACAACATCATTACGGCTCAGGCCATTGCTAAACGAACAGGTATTACAAATTTTAAAGCTGAGGTGTTACCGCAAGACAAAGCCAATGAGGTCAAAGAAATAAAAGCCAGCGGTAAATTCACTGGCATGATAGGTGATGGCATTAATGACGCCCCTGCACTGGCAGCAGCTGATGTTAGTTTTGCCATTGGTGCCGGCTCAGACGTGGCCATTGAAGCCGCCGATGTTACGCTGATACGAAATGACTTAATGAGTGTTGCCGACGCCATTTCCCTGTCACGCGCCACATTAAAAAAAATACGCCAGAATTTGTTCTTCGCCTTCGTCTACAATTCTCTCGGTATTCCACTCGCAGCCATCGGCCTACTCAATCCCGTCATCGCTGGTGCCGCCATGGCGATGAGCTCAGTATCCGTCGTCACCAATTCGTTATTATTAAAACGCTGGCAAGCCAATAATTAAAGATAAATCAACAGTAAAACGAGAGCAAACATATGCAAAATACCACCATTAAAATTGACGGCATGACCTGCATGGGCTGCGTCAATAGCGTAAAAAATGTACTGCAAGAAATTTCTGGTGTTGACAACGTAGAAGTATCACTGGAACAAGCGCAAGCAACTATTCAGTATGATGCTGATGTAACTAACGATAATACGTTTATAGAAGCTATTGAAGAAGCGGGATTTGATGTTGTTGGCTAAATAATCATATTTATTTACCTGATTACCCCTAGTACACAGTCGACATTAAGAGGCGCCTCGGCATAGGCGACGCACAGAGAGCTACCCACGCTAATCGTAGCGACATCTCCTTCAGCCTATAGCGCCGATTGAAGCGATATTGAAACGTTGCCAGATTTTCTCTTGTAAATGGTGCGCAGAAAGTTTATGGAACGTTCCAGACAGTGCTCGCTGGGTTTCGATTAAATAACCTGAGATCGGTTCAAGAAGGCTATGTAACCGAACCATGTGGAATTCTTTAATATTACATATTTCTAATGACTTAGCGATGCTGTAATGTATGTCTTAAAGCGTTGTATATCAACCGGTCAAGAGATTTGGCTATATTTTTCCACACACTTCGGTTACATAGCCTTCAAGAAAGGACGAATGGACGCTTGGAAATACGGACAAGGTCTCGTAGGAGAAATCCGCCCCATTGAAAGACAATTCGATATTCATTAGTATTGATGTTGCAGATACTTGAAAATATTTTAGTAACAAGTAAACAACGCCAGTGAAAACACACATCACACATACTATTTAAGGGCGATGCCGTATTTCTTTTTTCCGTTCATACCCTACTAACTTGGCAAGATTAAGTAATTCTTCCGACAACAGCGCCAACACATCATCCAGTGTAAGAATACCCACCAGACTACCTCCCTCATTAACGACAGGTAAGCGTCTTACTGTCTTGCTGCGCATATATTGAATTGCCCAAAACAATTCCGCGCTTTCTTTTACCGTGAACAGCTCTTTCCCCATAATATCTCCAACTGTTATTACGGCTGGATCCAGTTCCGTAGCCATAATTTCAACGATAATGTCACGATCAGTGACAATACCTACCGGAATATGGTTGTCATTATTTTCTTCGACAACAATGACATCTCCTACATGGTGTTTACGCATGAGTTTAGCTGCTTCCAACGCCGTTTCATCACGTCGCACAATAATCACTTCACGGTTACATAAATCGCTTACTGGCATGACGACCTCCATTTGTTAGTCCAACAATCAGAGCCAGACTACTCTACACATGCTAACACTGCTCTTATTTAAACTATTTTTCAAGTATTATTATTAACATATTTGATCCAACCCGCATCCCACGGCCATACGAGCACGCTTCTTTTTCATTACAATAACCTACAACAAGAAAACATGGACAGGGCACAATCACTTGCTCACGTGATGCTGTAAAACCCGCTGAATTTCATTATCTCAGATCTGCAAACGCTTTTGCCAAGCAAGCCGATGACGCAAAAAACATACTGGATAATATCGATTATTTTTTGACAGAAATGCGTAATCATTATGCTCATCTCAATCCTACAAGAAGCAACAATCGTTCTAGCACTATCTACTTCAAAAGACTCAACGACACCGTAGTCAAACGTTATAGCCTTGCAACAATGGGGCTATCAGCTGGCAGCATACGAATACCTTATGTCCAGATAGTTAGTTGTCAGCCATAAGTAACATATTCTACTAGACACATTTTTAGCTGATTAGGTGCGAAGACTGGATAATAGGGTAAACAGACATGATCAAAACCATGCCTTGCACATGACAGACTACGCAAATGTGGTTGTATAGTTGCCATAGTAGTAATGAGGTCAGTCATTGTATCGTGTAGCTATGACTGTATAAATATGATAGCGAGGGTGGCTATAAACTAGAAAACACTCTCTCTTTGCTGCCGCTAATTCAAGCACCCTCTTGCGTACGCATAGTACCTGTAAATTTATTCATTGATAAGCACTCCAAACTGAACTATATTGTTTCTATTTTGGAAACAATGGAACAATCATGCAAGATCTTAATCTCATCGTGATTTTTGCGCGTGTTGTAGAGGCTGGCAGCTTTTCAGAAGCTGCGAGGCGAATGAGCATGTCACGCTCTGCTGTTAGTAAAGCCGTTGCCAAACTCGAAAAAAGCATGGATGCACAATTACTTAATCGTAGCACACGCCACCTTAGTTTAACCGAAGCGGGTACGGCACTAACAGAGCATTGTTTCCGTATCGTTGACGAAGCTGAAGAAGCTGAACGAGCGGTCAATAGTCTGCAAGCCAAACCTCGCGGATTGCTAAAAGTGAGCGCTTCGGTTGCCTTTGGCACACTTCATATTGCACCGGCATTAGCTGATTTCCTTGCTAAATTCCCTGAAATTAAATTGGATTTATCGATCACCGATCGCCCGGTCGATTTGATTGAAGAAGGATATGACGTAATAATCCGTGTGACTGGCGAACCCGATCCCAATTTAGTCGCACGCAAGCTCGCACCTGTCCACCGCAAGCTATGCGCTACGCCGCAATATTTTGAGCAGCATGGACTTCCACTTACGCCAGGTGACTTAATCCGGCACAATTGCTTGGATTACACACTATCTGGTGAACAAGGGAATTGGCGCTTTACTGGGCCAAATGGTGATATTAGCGTTCCAGTCTCAGGAACGCTACGCATTAATGACGATGACGCGTTATCCCAGGCTGTTTTGGCCGGTTTGGGTATTGCGCTGTTGCCCACATTCACCATCGGAAAATATTTACAACAAAAACAACTACAAGCCGTATTATCTGAGTATCTACCGGTGGAGCGATATGTCTATGCAAGTTACTTACAAAGTCGCCACTTACCTGCAAAAATACGACTCTTCATTGATTTTCTTGCTGCACGTATTGGAACCATACCTTATTGGGATCAGTCCACCCTATAATATCGCCTCAAAGAGACATTTATGCTAGTTCGCCTCGTATTTGCCATTATTATTAATACAAGTTTCCTCAACAAAATCTAGCTGCCAATCTTCTCTATTGGCGACATTACGATAATAATGTTTATCAAAAACAACACCATCCGGATCCTTATAATTAATGCACTGACCAACACGATCTTGTTCAGGACAAAGCGCATCACTGGTGCAGTGCTTTAAAATAATTTCTTTGTCAGTGCGAGTCAATGTACTTAAACGATATTCCTCACAGACACCTTGCTTCTCAATTCGGTCACACATAGCCATTCCCTTTGCATTGGTTTGACTATAGGCAGCACTAATTAATCCCATTAAAAGTGATGATGCAAGTAGTGATATTATAAAAAACTTTTTCAACGAACGTCCCCTTAATTTTTTCTACGATTTATTGATAGCTTACATCCTAAAATACATTCGAGCTGGTATCAATATTGCAGACAATTTTTTATCTGGATTATTTGCTAAACGTTCAAATTAAAATATTATGCTGGTTGAAAGCAAACGACCTAGTACTCTTCCATAAAAACCATACTTCAAAGCTATCTCGTATTTTTTTAGGATGAGGCCATTCATACAGGCCATGCCTGATAACTTATGGAGACCTTTGCATGTGTATTCGATAGGAAGACTGCTTTAAAAAGTGTCTGGTTTCAGTTGACCATGATAGAAGCAAGTGAGATATTATAAGTCAACAAAAACCCTTACCCATTAAAGAAGCCCTTGAGCTTCTAAATAGTGATCGTCATTCTAATGATTAAAAGAATATTAATTCTGCTATCAACTCTCATTCTATTGAGTTGCTCCAGCATATCAACAAACAAACATAAGCAACAGGATGGATATACTGAATCCGGTAAAGCCTCTTTTTATGCCATGAAATTTCAGTCTAGAAAAACAGCGAGTGGAGAACGCTTTAAT
>JAJFJH010000168.1 GCA_021774155.1 Nitrosomonas sp. | reverse complement strand
GGGCCAGAGGCTATTTCTGTACGACAAGTGGTAACATCACTGACGAGATCATATTGCAGTACTTGGAACAGCACTCAGAAAAGCCCTAAAGGCTTCCAGCCCAGCTCGATCCTACCGGCGCCAGCCGGTAGTGGTTCAGTTTCTAATTTGTTGGGGTATATTTACTAATATCTTCTGAAATGGCACGATACAAAGGCCGTAAAGTAGGGCGGATCTCATTGAGAGTCGCGTCTAAGTCTATCAAAGATGGAAAACGTTCACCGTGGTGCTCAATTGAACTTCCGATAAATTTAATTTTGAACCCCATCTTATAGAAATGGTCTGCTAAACGCTTTTCGGTTAGTATAAATAGGTCGTTGACTCGCATCCAAGCGCGCTAGGTGAAAAATGCCAAGACAGAGGGCAATTGGTATATATGGGAAGCGTGGTTGCTTTGAAGTGCCAAAATCCTGGTCTGATATATTGACTGCGCGCTTCATCTCCCCTTTACGTCTTCTATAGCTTGCTATCACAGCAAGGCGTGATGCTTCGCCAAAACTATCTCGCGGTAACTTTGCTGGATCAATAATTGAACGATCTAATGAAGTTGAACAGATTTCTTCAAAAGGTAATAGTTCATATGGATTTTCAGGTTGAGGCCGCATAAAACGAACGCAACCAATAAATTCATTTGTTTGAATGTTGCGAATTAGAAGATGTAACGCATGGGCATCGTATTTATCAGTTTCGAGCTTATTTGATTTTGTTGGCTCAAAATTTAAATCTTCACAATAAACTTGGTGACGTATACTGTATACTTCTTCTTTTAGATCTATTGAGTATGCAGGAACCATTTCAAAGTGCTGTTTAAATATGCTTCTCAGGTCGAGTTTCTCTGATAAAGCCATAGTAGTTTTTCTCCTTTACCACTTCAAAGAAATATTTATAGGTAGTCAGGATTTCAGTGGTATAACACCTGACGAGAATTTCTATCTCACAGCATGAGTCATCGGCTTTATCTTTCAAACATTTAATTCATCATTCATATTGTCAATTCTGCCTACCCCTTATACGTAGCCGACATAAGGGGTGTCTCGGTATAGGCAGCATACGGAGAGCTACCCGCGCTAATCGTAGCAACATTTTCTTCAGTCTCTATGGCGTCGATTGAAGCGATATTGAAACGTTGCCAGATGTCTCTGCAAGCGCTGCGTATGTAGTGGTCAAGTTTATCTGAAGTAAATTTGGGTTTAATGCACATGCTCTCTACGCTGCAAAACAACTGCGCCTTTGGTCACGAGCACGCTCAATTCAGGTCAATTCAGCGTTTAAATTCCAGCAATTGGGCAATGTTCAGGCTAAAATCAGTAAAGCCGGGAGCAATAGAATATGGCTATAGCGGGATATAATCCGGCAACAGGCGTTGCGCCATTTCCCCTTCACCCAGAACCAGCTTTAAAACAGTACGAAAAAAAATAACAGCGCAGCTAAACCTATTTTTCCAAACACTTCGCCAGTTCAGTCAAAAAAGTTTCCCGTTCTTCAACGACCGGATAAACAAAATAGACATACGCAAAATACACAGCTGAAATCACAGATAAAACAGCCGCGCATATCAATACGTCCTCAATATTCTTTAAAGACTACTGCATAACTTTGCCTTAAATACCCGTTACTTGATTTTATGACCTAACACCTGAAGAATTTCCCACTCAAAATCATGCACGTGCGTGTCATCACCTTTCAGCGCCATGGACAATGCAGTTTTTGATAACGGTGCCAAGCTCAGATCAATTTTATGCGCTTTGGGTTCATGAGACATTTCACCCATTATCTCCATATGGTGATCATTGATCGGTGTCATATTGACTGTCAATTGTGTAACTAGGTATTCACTATTGCCATTATAAATCGTGCCGCTAAAAATACCCCAGCCAAAACCCGCGTCTATCTGCAATTTAGCAATGGCATCAGCAGGTAATTGCACGCTATTCTTCACATAGCATGACACTTGAGCCTCATCCACACATGACGCCAAATTTTCAACAGACTGATTCGCCATACTCACTTGAGACCCAAGGGTCAGTATCAACACGTAGCCTGTTAATAAAGACAAGTGCATCGAATGTTTCTTTTTAATCATTTAATTTTCCATTATTCAGGATTCAAGACCTTTAGCGCGGCCTCAGCACAAACTTCATCGTGCTCAATACCTGGCGCGCCGCCCACGCCCACGCCACCAATCACTTCACCATTCATGGTGATTGGGAAGCCACCACCGAGTAGCAGAATTTTCTCATTCATTTGACCTAACGCCCTTAACTCAGGGTTATTTACGGTCAACACTGCAAATCGTTGTGTCGGCCCACGCAGGCTATTCGATGTATAAGCTTTGCGGAAACTGCTATCCAAGGTGTGCGGCCCTGCACCATCAGCTTTCATTTGCACCTTTAGCAGCCCCGAATGATCAACAATCGCCACACTGACTTTAAAGCCATTATCAAGACACTGCTGAACCGCTGCCATCGCTGCCCTAGCTGCCAATTCTAACGTTAAACTTCTCTGAACCGGTGAAGCCTGCGCCCAAAGCGGGTTAGATAAAACAGAAACTAACAGCACTAATATACTAATAACAAATACTCGAAGTTTTTTCGTCATGAGATTATCCTTTTACATGTTTTCACAAGCTACCTTAAACCAACCAAGCATTAATTATAACGAGACCCAAACATAATAATGGCCACACCAAGCAAACATACACTAACGCCAATCCAATCCGTTAATGTTGGGCGAATTGCGTCGACCATCCATAGCCATAATAGCGCAACGCTGATGTATACGCCGCCATAAGCTGCATAAACACGACCGGCTGGTTGTGGATGTAACGTCAAAAGCCATACAAACAACGCCAAACTGAAAGCAGCGGGTATCAGAAGCCAAACAGAATAACCATGCTTTAACCACAGGTAGGGCAGATAACAACCAACAATCTCAGCAACTGCTGTTAGCGCAAACAATCCGTATGTTTTTAGTATCAAATGGATCTCACCATCTTATTTTATTTTGTCTAACTATTTTTCACTAATTGCGCCTGTATTGAAAATTTTCAATTCATTCATATAGCGAAGAATAGAGCTTTGAAGCGCCCAAACAATACTTACCAGTAACAACGAGATTATAACAATTAACGCTTGATCATTACGTGCACTCAATAAATAGAAAACAGCGGTAATCGCTATCAATACCATCATCAAATCACCGCACTCTAGTAGTGAGTGAATCCAGACCTATCCGCTTGGTAACTGTATAACAATTTATCCCAGATTTCCCATTAGAACTTTCTAAGGAGAGAATATAGGTGTAAATTTCACGGGTAAACAAAGGGTTTAGACTTGCCCCAGAGTTCTTTAAACCACTCACGATGTTGCATAGCAACAGCTAAGCTTATCATTTCTTTTCGACCGTCATTCGTTACTAGCAACCTACTGATAGAGTGCCACGACAAAATCCCCCGGTAATTAATCCGCCAGTTTCCCTTGGTAATAACATAATTTTATCTGGGGTCATGATTGCACTGCCGATTACAATTCATTCCATATCAAACCAAATATCTCCGTACCATGCTTTGACTGATGCGCCGGAATTATCCGTATCAGTCATGATGGCAACGGCATTGATTTTATCCGGTTCTTCGCCAAACAAACGCCGATAGTCTGTACGCACATTACGCCGCTCATTAATCCATTCACTTAATCGTTTTTGGCCGGACTGCACCGCAATCATTCTGACATTACTCGTATAAGCACTGGGCCAATGCGTGTTAATAAGTTCGTTGCTTGACCAAACATAATTGATGGCTCGTGTACGCCAAAAAGCCATTCCGCCAGAGAAAACAACATAAACTCTTGCTGCGTAGTCATCGCCGCTGCGTGTACGTTCATTGATGTTGAGTATGGTATTGTTGGCCATCCATGACCAATGGAGCATGGGTGTTTTGCTAAGATCGATGTCAATTTCACGGTAGCGCCCGGATGCAGCTGCATTACTAACCGCCTGTAACGCCAGCTGTCCATTTATTTCTTGTAACGAGTAATAGGTCTCGCCAGAAAATATTTTCGTTTGCCAACCTTCCATCTCGCCATGTGAGAAACGCGCAACATCAATGCGCCCACCCGCCGCCCATGCGTTGAGTGACAGACTGAGACTGATTACAAAGAGTAATTGCTTCATTGTGTATTAATGCTAAATTTCGTTATACTGTTGACTATGAGTCAATGCATTCAAACCCATACCGATTCAGATTCCACGCATATTTTGCACCGTTTATATGCGCTGCAGCAGCAATTCTTACACATCTCACCAGAATCGGTGGAACAAGTTGCAACGCAGCTGGACTTACCTATCAGTCAGGTTAACTCCGTCGTTGAGTTTTATTCATTTTTCTCGCGCCAGCCATTGGGGCGATATCACATCTTATTTAGTAATTGCACCAGCTGTGGCTACAGGGTAGGTAATGAAAACTTACTACAGATTTTATCCCAACACTTAGAAGTGACGCCTGGAGAAACACGTGTTGATGGATTGGTGAGCATAGGTGAAACATCATGCATTGGCATGTGTGACCATGGCGCATCATTACTGCTTAATGGCGTGCCTGTAACCGCGTTAGACAGATACAAAATTGAACAATTGGCGCAGCTAATAACAACGCAAACACCGCTGATTGACTGGCCTGCTGACTGGTCTGTCGTTCACGATAAAATTCATCGGCGTGATTTGTTATTAAACGATCATCTAGTCTCTGGTAGCGGTGTAAAAGCTGCACTGGCCTGTAGCGCTGATGAGGTATTAACCATCATGATGCAATCCGGTTTACGTGGGCGTGGCGGCGCGGGTTTTAGTACGGGGAAAAAATGGCAGTTTTGCCAACAAGCCATTGGTGATACCCACTATGTTGTGTGTAACGCAGATGAAGGCGAACCCGGTACCTTTAAAGACCGGCTGTTGTTGCGTCACCATGCAAATGAAATGATCGAAGGCATGACGATATGCGCTTTTATCATTGGCGCGGAGAAAGGATTTATTTATCTACGCGGTGAATACCGTTATCTGTTGCCGCATTTGCAAACGGCATTAGCCCGGCAGCGAGAGCAAGGATTATTGGGCAACCAATTGCAAGGACAAGCATTTAATTTCGACATTGAAATTGTCATTGGTGCGGGAGCTTATATTTGCGGTGAAGAATCGGCATTAATTGAATCCTTGGAAGGCAAACCCGGTATTCCGCGTGTCCGCCCCCCGTTTCCAGTGACGCATGGTTACCTTGACCAACCGACAGTGGTCAACAATGTGGAAACATTTATTGCTGCCGCACATATCATGGCAAAGGGCAGCACTTGGTTTAGTGCCATTGGTACTGCGCAGTCAGCGGGCAGCAAAATTCTCTGCGTCAGCGGTGATTGTCAGTCGCCGGGAATTTATGAATATCCATTGGGTGCCAGTGTTCAACAAGTTTTAAGCGATTGTGGTGCAGTCGATACGCTAGCCGTGCAAGTAGGTGGCCCTGCCGGCACACTAATTGGTGCAACAGAATTTAACCGCAAGCTTTGCTTTGAAGACTTATCTACCGGGGGATCTTTTCTTATTTTCAACCAACAACGCAGCTTGCTGGAAATTAATCGCAATTTTACGGATTTCTTCATGCATGAAAGTTGCGGTTTTTGTACGCCATGCCGAGTAGGCACAAAATTACTCAAAAACAGCCTAGACAAAATCGCTAACGGCAAAGTATCGCCACATGATATCGACGAAATAACGGAGCTGAGTTTATTAATCAAGCAGCGTTCGCATTGTGGTTTAGGGCATACGGCGGCAAATCATATTTTAGATGGTTTGCGAAATTTTCCGGCAGTATTTGAGCCACATGAAAAGAACAATGTTTTCGTATCAAGCTTTGATTTAGACGCGGCTCTTAACGATGTGCGCGAGTTATTGCCTCACGACAATACGACTGTCTCATGATATGAAAACCGCATCTCACACCATCAATATTGACGGACAAGACATCTCATTCACGAAGGGGCAAACCATCATGGATGCGGCGCTTGCGGCGAATATTTACATTCCTCATCTTTGCCATTACCCTGGTCTCACCCCGCATGGCAACTGCAAACTTTGCACGGTTAATATTGGCGACCAGTGCGTGACCGCCTGTACCACACCAGCAGCAAATGGGCAGCAAATCAGCAATAACACAACCGCGCTAAATACAACACGCAAGATGCTCATACAAATGCTATTTATCGAAGGCAATCATATTTGCCCGTCGTGTGAAAAAACAGGAAATTGTAAACTGCAAGCCATGGGCTACCACCTAGACATGCGCGATGAACGTTTTCCACAGTTTTACCAACGCCGGGAAATGGATGCATCCCACCCAACAATTTTGTTAGATCGAGGTCGCTGCATCATGTGCGACCTCTGTGTACGAGCCAGCCGTGAAGTGGATGGCAAGAATGTATTTGCTATCTCTGGACGTGGTGTTAATGCCCATTTAATTGTAAATTCAAGTAGCGGTAAACTAGTGGACAGTGACATTGAAGCCAGCGATCTGGCGGCAAATATTTGTCCAGTAGGTGCTATTCTGGCCAAAGAACATGGTTACGAAACACCGATTGGTCAACGTATTTTTGACCAGCATCAGATTAGCGAAATCGATTTGGACAAAAAACTGCATGAAGACGACTAATCCTAAGCTTAAAATTGCCACTACCTCATTAGCGGGTTGTTTTGGCTGCCACATGTCTTTTCTGGACATGGACGAACGCTTGGCCACATTATTGGAACATGTTGAATTTAACCGCTCTCCGCTAACTGATATTAAACATTGCGCCCCCTGCGATATCGGCTTGATTGAAGGCGGCGTATGTAATGCGGAGAATGTGCATGTGTTACAAGAATTTCGCGCCAATTGTAAAATACTCGTCGCCATTGGCGCTTGCGCCATAAATGGTGGGGTACCTGCCATGCGCAATTATTTTGATTTACGCGAATGCATGGAGACTGTTTATTTGAATGGCACGGGGGTGGTGAACCCGCAAATCCCAAGTGATGTCGAGTTGCCGCAATTGCTGGACAAAGTTTATCCACTGAATGAAGTCGTGCATGTGGATTATTATTTGCCTGGTTGCCCGCCCTCTGCCGATGAATTCTTGAAACTTTTTAATGACTTGCTGAATGGAAAAACACCCACGCCCGCCGAGCATTCACTGCATTATGATTAACCATGACACAAGATAACCCACCCTCACCCAGCACGCGTCGTATCGCGATTGATCCCATCACCCGTGTTGAGGGACATGGCAAAATCACGCTGTTACTGGACGCAGAGAATCGTATCCAAGAGGCACGGCTACATATTGTTGAATTTCGAGGCTTTGAAAAATTCATACAAGGCCGTCCCTATTGGGAAGTGCCCTTCTTCGTGCAACGCTTGTGCGGCATCTGCCCGGTCAGTCATCAATTAGCCGCAGCTAAAGCGGTGGATCAAATAGTCGGTGTCACACAACTCACACCGACAGCGACTAAACTGCGTCGTTTGCTGCATTTTGGCCAAATCTTGCAATCCCATGCTTTGCACTTCTTTCATTTATCCTCACCTGATTTTTTATTTGGCTTTGGTAGTGACCCAAAGCAACGCAATGTCGTCGGTATTTTGGAAAAACACCCTAAAATCGCCATGAAAGGCATCAAGTTGCGTAAATATGGCCAGCAAATTATTGAAGCAATTACTGGCAAACGCGTCCATGGTACGGGCACGGTGCCCGGCGGCATGAACAAATCACTTACACTAACTGCACGCGATGCGCTATTAGCCGATATCGCAGATATTTTGCGGTGGAGCCAAGATGCCGTCACACTGAACGAACAGATTCATACCGGCCACCCTGAGCATCACGATTTTGCAGCGTTACGAACGAATTTTCTCAGCATGACAGGTAAACACGGTGAGTTAGAGTTTTACCACGGCGGTTTACGCGCCCGCGATGCAGCCGGTAATTTTATCTTTGATCAATTGGATTACATGGGCTATCAACAGATTCTGCGCGAGGAAGTGCGGTCTTGGAGTTACATGAAATTCCCTTACCTACATCAACTAGGCAAAGAGAAAGGCTGGTATCGCGTCGGGCCATTGGCACGAGTCAATAATTGTGACGGCATTCCAACGCCGTTGGCAGAAGCAGCACGACAACATTTCAGAGAATTTGCTCAAGGTGATTTTGTGCATGACACACTGGCCTATCACTGGGCGCGCATGATCGAAGCGTTGCATTGTGCCGAGTCGATTCATGAACTATTGCACGACCCAGAAATCACCGGCACCGATTTGATAGCAGAAAAAGGCGACAAACAACCAGAAGGTATCGGTGTTATTGAAGCTCCGCGCGGCACCTTATTTCACCACTACCAAATCAATGAAGAAGGCTTGGTGACCAAGGCCAACCTGATCGTTTCAACCACCAGTAACAACCAGGCAATGAATGAGTCAGTACGTGCTGTTGCCAATCAGTATCTGGATGGTCATGAGATTACCGAAGCGTTGCTAAACCATTTGGAAGTTGCTGTGCGCGCGTATGACCCCTGCCTTTCTTGCGCGACGCATGCGTTGGGAAAAATGCCGTTACAGATTACATTGCAATCGATTGATGGGACAGTTGTTGATCAATTGACCAAAGGAACGAATGGTAAGATTCATCGTTAAAAAGTCAATAGTGTTGGTATGAGTGGGTATTGCTGGTATCTCTCCAATTTACGGATTCCAAATAAAAGTCATGCTCGCAGAAATAAAACGCAATCAATAAATCAGCTGCTTATTTTCCCCATCTTACGCTAGTGCCTAGGTTTTACTTTTTCTGAACCGTAGGATCCGCGGCATAATTGTTGCGCAACAACCGTGATCGCCAATAGTATGAGGGATGCCACGCACGTTTACGAACAGAAAACCGAGATGCGCTGCGAACAACCAGTACACAGTCGTCGAAAGCCAGCATTTTGTGCTTTTTAAAGTGCTGCCGCTGCCGTTCGGTGTTCGGGTAGCTTCGAAAAATATTGATTTGTGTAAAGTCAAGCGGCAAATGACCGAACTTTCGAGATAGTTCTTCCGCTAGTAACGGCCCCTTTTCCATGATTGGATCGCTTGTATAGATCGGGGCGATGCCGCCGGGATTCAAATAATCCAAAGCCTGCTCAAGAAGTACAAATGTAAATTCGATACCCAGGTCTCCTCCTCGCATCGGCAAATCGAATGCGTCGGCGTCGTCTGGCATTGGCACATACGGGGTGTTCGCGGTTATGCAATCGAAGCGTCCGGTAATACTAGAGAACAAATTACTCTCCAAAGTACGGACATTCCCTAATTCATTAAGCAAGGCATTCGCCTTAACATAAGATAGGGCGCGTGCATTAAGGTCTGTACATAATACTTCATCTGATTGCTTGGCTAACGATAATCCTTGTACTCCACTGCCTGTGCAGAGATCAAGGCTGCGTTCGAAACGTCGCCCAGCGCATTCACGCTCGATAATTTCTACATAATCTTGAGAATCAGAACCAAAGTACACAAAGTCGCCCGTTCTGGTTCGGTCTATATCGAACATGGCGTAAAGATGCCGGACGGCTATAATACGTATATTTGGATGTACGAAACCATTCAGGCTGGAAATAACTGAAGCTTCCCTCAGTTCTCCAAGCTGATCTTCGCCTATGATTTCGAGGAGGATGTTTTCTTGGATCGGCTGAGCTCTCCAGAATAGATCAAATAAATAGACTGCTGCCGGGCCTTTTTCCGAGCGAAGAAACTTTCGGTATACGCCATCTAATCCTGAATAGCCCCAGCAATTACGCTGCTTCCTAAAATAGCCTAGGAAAACAGACAGCTCAGACAGCCCATAGTGCTGACTAGGTCTTGGTAAACGCAGCGAATCTCTGTAGAAACCTTTCTCAAGTATTGTTCTAAGTGCTGTTGCCGCCTTGGGCGAAAAAGCTGCGGGATTAAAGCCAGGAGCTATGGTCATATCAGCTGCAGCCAATTGATCGGAATTCATTTATTGATCCTCCTTTGTGGCATAAGTACAATTTTGACGTCAGAAACACAATTGTTTTTGCATGTTGTTTCTGGCTGATTCAACCGTCACCTTCACCTCTATTTGTAATTTTATTATTAGTAATTTACATTCATGATTCGCTGATAGTATACGACTCTGTCACTCTGGTCATGTAAACCTTAAGGTTTTTTAGCAACAAATAGATTTGTCCGCATTTCACATCAACGGCATCAACGAGGTCATTGACTCTCCATGCTTGCACGATATTTTACTGATCTCCTGTCGCCACCTTGTAGCTTAGAATATCAACTAGTCTGATAATCCTCTAGCCGGCCCTCGCAGTCAGTAGTTAAACTGACTGCTCCGATAACAACATGAGGAGACTGACACGCAACACCACTGCAAAATTGATTTACATTCAATTAATCATGTCGTGATCGTGATAGATGCAACGGACAAACGCGTGCTTTAAAAGCGATTAAGTAACGACCCATCACTGACGCTCAAAACGTTGTTGCCGTATCGGAAAAAATGCAAGATGTCGCTGTGGAATCTACGTTTAACTGGTACCGGCTGATCGATGGCCTACAGGAGTATGGCTATAAATTTTAAGTTGGTTAATACAGCAGCGGTCAAGCAATACAATACAATACGATGCGATGGACTAAAATGTAGCAGGATACCATGATACCTTTCACCTCACCTCGCGCGCCTCATGCGGTCGGGTATTCTGCCAACGAGGTATAATTTATCTCAAAGCACAATGTGCGATCAGGGATCTGCTGCAGCGTAGTTTGCTTTGGACGCCAAAGCTAATGATGAAACGGATGCGATGTGCGTAATGGCGATGGATAAACAATAAATTCATGCTGTTTGACAGCAGGGGTTTATTTGACTATTGACAGGGATAGCCTAATGGGTGACTTCTTCTCCTTTGGTTGGTTAGAATTTCAGGACGTTCGATCTCTTTGGAGAAGTGACTGGTGCTGCTCAGCATTTAAATAAACCGACGGAACGCTGGACAAAAAGGGACTTACCCCTTTTTGTCCAGCAGAACTTCAGAGCCAAGCTCAGATAAGTAGACCGCTAACATGAACCTAACCCTGAAGTTTACAACCTAACCTTGCTAGCTACCAATAGCGAACGAAACATAAACCAACGCCAACAGCACACCAGCTATAACTGCCACATTGACAGCCATACTCTTAATTGCATCTGCATCTTTCTCTTCTGAGTTCATCTCTTTATCTCCTCACATAACATAACATGTTGCCGGAAAAGAATTATGAACAGAATCAGAGTAAATTTCATTGATCTAAATCAAGAAAAAGCTAAATATTAGTTTCGATAACACGAGCGTCATCTTATTACTTGGCATAACGTGAGCATCCATGCATTTCCTCAGAATCCCAAACTCACGGAATTCCGAATAGTATCCTTGTCATTAAAAAACTACAGAAACACTGAAGAGCCATAGACTAAACAATGATTTTTTAGAATACCAAGCCATGGCCGTATCCAACCATGCAAAGCAACATTGGAATCGATAAAGCGGTGTTGGTACGTGATGCTAGCAGCGCTGTTTTTTTCGCACTTGCAATGACATCAGCGCTATGTTTTTTACCATCAAGACCCAGAATTTTCTTTTGGTTAGGCCAGATAAGTACCCAAACATTAAATAACATGATGGTACCTAACCAAGAACCTAAACCAATCACAGCCATGCCATTTGTTAACATGAATGCGTCCATAATGCCCTGCATGCCACCGCCAAGTTGGGCCAATGCGCTAAGCCCGGTTAACCAGGTTACTGCCGCTGCCATACGGAACCATAATAAGGCTCTTGGTGCGATGTATTTATTAATTGCAGCAGGTTGTGGGCCGTCAGGGTT
>JAJFJH010000167.1 GCA_021774155.1 Nitrosomonas sp. | reverse complement strand
TTTGGCGGCCTGGCCATCGCCATCGGCATGATGGTAGACGGCACAATTGTCGTGGTAGAGAATGTTGATCGTATGTTGCGGGGCAGTGACTCCTCGGAACCGCGGATTAATGTAGTAGCACGCGCCTGCCTGGAGGTCTCTCGCCCCATCCTGTTTGCCATCACGATAATTATTGTCGTTTTCTTGCCCCTGTTCACATTACAAGGTGTTGAGGGCAAAACGTTTCGCCCTTTGGCATATACGGTTGCGTTAGCGATGCTGGGGTCGCTGATCTTCGCCATTTTGTTGGCACCGGTTCTCTCTCAGCTTTTCATGCGCAAACCCAAGATGAAAGCGGACGAAGCGACCCCGAAAGAAAGCTTTCTTATACAGTGGCTTTTGAAAGTTTACCGCCCGTTGGTTCAGTACTTCGTACAAAAGCGTTACTTATCGATTGTACTTGCCGGCGCGTTGGTTCTTGTTGGTTTGGTGGTGTTTCCGCAACTGGGTTCCGAGTTTACACCAGAGCTGCAGGAAGGTACCCTGGTCTTGCGTCTGACCATGGCGCCGTCCATTTCTTTAAATGAAAGCAAGCGGATCACCATGATCGCAGAACGCCGGTTGACTAAGATCCCCGAGGTGACCGGTGTGGTTACGCGAATCGGTCGCGGTGAAGTCGGCGCTCATACGGATCCGGTCAACAGCGCGGAAATGTACATCCTGTTAAGGCCCAAGGATGAATGGCGGGCTGCCGAGACCCAGGAGGAGTTGCAGAACGTAATCCGCGATGAGGTGGGTGAGGTTCCAGGGGTTCTTACCAACTTCACCCAACCCATCGCCATGACTGTCGACGAACTCCTGGAAGGTGTCCGGGCCGAACTTGCAATCAAACTTTTCGGGGACGATTTACAGACGTTGAAAGAAAAAGCGGACGAAATCGCAGAAGCGATTCAAGACGTGGAAGGCGCCGCCGACGTGCAGGCCGATCAAGTCACAGGCACACCGCAGCTCTTAATCAAAGTGAATCGTGAAGCCGTCGCCCGCTACGGAATTAACATTTCGGAAGTTCAGGAAGTCGTGCGCGCCGCAGTCGGGGGGGAAACAGCAGGGCAGATCTTCGAAGGCATCCGTCGCTTCGACATCCTTGTTCGTTTTGAGAAAAACTTCCGTGACACACCGGATAGCATAAGTGAAATTCTTATCACCGCCCCAAATGGTGCCAAGGTGCCGCTCAAACAACTGGCCACTATCGAAGAGTTGGTTGGTCCGCGCCAAATAACGCGCGAAAAAAATCAGCGATTCATCACTGTACAATGCAACGTCAAGGGCAGAGATATTGGCTCATTTGTAGCCGAAGGGCAGGAGACTATTACTACCCAGGTGGATTTGCCGCCTGGCTACTTTGTTACCTGGGGTGGACAGTTCCGTTTGCAGCAGGAAGCGAATAAGAGGCTCGCAGTCGTGATCCCGATAACGCTTTTGGTCATTTTTCTCCTCCTGTTTTCCAGTTTCAATTCTTTCAAGAACACATTGCTGATTCTTCTTAATATTCCCCTCGCGCTGGTCGGTGGTGTGGTCGCCCTTTGGGTAAGTGGCCAAAACCTGTCTGTGCCCTCATCCGTGGGGTTCATAGCATTGTTTGGTATCGCTCTGGAAAACGGCATGGTGCTGGTGACATACTTAAATCAATTACTACAGAGGGGTGTGTCCATCGATGAAGCCTCGGTAAAGGGCGCATCTTTGCGTCTGCGTCCGGTAATCATGACCGCCCTCACCACCGCACTCGGGTTGATTCCCCTGCTATTTTCCAGCGGCACTGGTAGCGAAGTGCAAAGGCCTCTGGCTACTGTGGTTATCGGAGGACTCATTACATCCACAATTTTGACATTGCTCGTCATTCCGGCTCTATATAAGTGGTTTGCGATTGAGGTGGAATCTGAGGCAGCACCGGAGCAGGTGTTGCCAGAGCGAGCGTAAAGAAAAACATAACAGGGCGGCGCTCTCATCGCGACCTACCGCCTGTAATTTGAAAGGAAATAGGTCATGAAAGAAATCAAAGCATATATCAAACCGCATAAATTGTGGCGCAAATACAGCAATAGCTGACCAAAAAGCAGAATAGTATTTGCCGTTTGTGAAGATCGATCTATGCCACAATCGGTGTGTTGAGGGTTATATATTTATTGGACTGTTCACTTGCCTGAATCAGTTGGGTCCTAAAAAGGCTGTCTGTGGGCGGGGCTTCCAACCAGAATCCTTATTAAGGTTGCGTCCTGTACTTATGTTGGTATTGGTTGCGGCTTTGGGTATGATCTAGGAGTAGGGGACCAATTCAAAAATGGAGGAATAAGGTATGGAAAGAATGAAGCACCTCCGCGAAGAAGTTCGAGAGGCTTATTCATCTGCGGCGGAGCGGCCGCATGATAAACATCCATTTCCTGTGGGCCGCGATTTTGCCGAAAGTCTGGGCTACCCGCAAGAATTGCTTGACCAATTGCCGCCGGTTTCTATGGAAGCGTTTGCCGGGGTTTCCAATGTTTCTATATTTGCTGAAATTCCTGAAGGCGCAATAGTCCTTGACCTGGGATGCGGAGCGGGCCTCGATTCATTGATTGCGGCAAGACGGGTTGGCAAAAAGGGCAAGGTCATAGGTGTGGATTTCAGTAATAGAATGCTCGCCCGTGCTCGCCAGGCCGCAACGGAAGCGAAGCTTACAAACGTGGAATTTTTCCAGGCCGGTGCGGAGAGCCTGCCTCTTGACGATAAACTTATCGGTCTGGCTCTGATAAACGGTATTTTTAACTTAAATCCGGCACGAGATGCTATCTTCCTTGAACTTGCTCGGGTTATGAGAAAAGAAGGTGAACTTTTCGGTGCTGAACTCATCTTGCGGATGCCCCTTCCGGCATTTGTAAAAGGCGGTAAAAGCAACTGGTTTGCCTGAATTGCCGGCGCGAAAGAAGGCGGTGCCTTCTTAAAGGAATTTCAAAATGTTGGATTTGACAAATCGGTTATTTTGCGCACGAGTCGCAATGCTCGCACAAAGAACCCACTGGTGTTGGCTGCGGACTTGTATGCACGGATGTAAGATACGTAATTCGTCAATGTTGGCCGGCATAAACTCTGGATTGATCGTCGTGTCATGAAACATATCGGTTCGATAACAAGGGACAAGGTTATCCCTTGGAGAGAATATGTTCTCAACCAAAGCCCCATCAAACTCTAATGCCTTGGCGTACATGAACGTAGCGATCGGGGTGAGACCCTTGTTCAAAGAAAGTATAAAAAATTGGGAACCCTGTGCTTAGGTACGGATCGTCTTGAACATACAGTCTTGAAATAGAAAACTCAAAGACAAAAAAATAGAGGTTTTCATGCAAGAAAAAGTTATGGGTATCGGTTCTGTTACGACAGCATTTTTAGCTTCTTTGTGTTGTGTCGGTCCTGCGTTATTTGCGGTTGCAGGAGTTGGCGGATTAGGAGTCTTAACTTTTTTTGAGCCTTATCGGCTATATTTAATTGGCACTACTGTTTTGCTTTTAGCCGCCGGATTTTACTTTACATACAGGAAAAAGCAAGTTCAATGTGAAGATGGGACGTGTAGAATAGAAACTGCCGGCAAGTGGAACAAAATCTCTTTGTGGCTGGCGACTGGCATTGCGGTTTTCTTCATAACTTTTCCCTACACTAATACAGTGTTCTTAGAAGCTTCTCCAAAAATCCAGAAGGCAATTGAGCAAGACGCATCTTGCCCCACGTGTGGCAAAGCTAAGCCATGTGAACATAACAACTCAACGCCCAATATCTCACGTAGCTGCTGTGCTTTAGACGCCGCACCTGTTCCTGCTGCCGACCAAGAATTAGGTGAAATATCAGTGGCGACATTGAAGAAGGAATTCAATGCTGCCAGTGATGTACGCTTCATATCCATACTTTCACCGAACTGTCCAGTTTGTCAGAAAGGGAAAGGTGTTATAAAAAGCATCTTTGAACAACATCAAACAGATGGCTTAAAGGGGCTTGTTGTATGGTTACCTATGTGGGGTGGTGACCGGCCTGCTACTGCGTATACCCAGGCAAATACGTTGACTGATGCACGCATCATTAAGGGATGGGATGGAAATCAACAGATTGGTTCTCTATTTGCCGAGTCAAGGGTATGACGAAGATTCTTACAGAAAATGGCGCTAAGAGCTGGGGTAAGGTTCTTGCAACCGCAAATAGGATATTAGCCATTTTCGTCCGTAAATGTGAAATAGGCATACGACAAAAAAAAGCAGTTCTGTTTCTCCGACTTTGACTCTCAAAGAATAAAGAGAAAATTCAGTTGATTGTTCCACTCATTATTGTTAACTTTTAAAATATGATTTTCGTCACGAAAAAAATGAAATTTGCTTTCTCCGGAATAGCAGTGTTGGGTTTTTATGTGCTTTCGCTTGTTTTGACACCGTGGTTCCATCTACACCCTGGAGAGTATCATCCCGGCTCGAGAGATAACGGATATCATTCCCACGCTGAGCTATTTGCCACACACACATCCGAACACAGCGCGGACGACAACCAGGAAGATGCAACACCACAGCATGTTGGCGAAACGATTACACCATTCGAGGACATGGTGGGCATTGTCCAGGTTAATCCGGGCGACATTATTAATCCCGCCACGTTCCCGCCTGTCTTGGTTTTATCTGTTCAAGCATCTGTCGAAAATTGTTCCAATCAGGTTTCCTGGCAAGACGCTTTCACCTTGTTACCACTCCAACCGCAACAGGATTATTACGTCCTCACTGCAACAAACCTATCTCCTCCACAAGCTTAGCTCTCTTTTAAGTAAACTCACCATCTAATTTTTACGCCAGAGATCGATCATGGTTAACACTCATGATTGTTGTCCCGGTGATAATTACAATCTCTATTTGTGGAGGATTTCTCTTGAAACGAATTAAAACAATGGCGTGCCTCGTCTTTAGCATCGTTGCCACGTCAGGTATGACACAAGATACCGAGACAAACTTACTGACCTTAACTTTACCGCAAGCAATCGAACAGGCGCTTGTTAACTATCCGGCTCTGAAAATTCAGGAATATTCTATAAAACAGGCGCAAGGGCAAAAAACCACTGCTGGACTTCTGCCGAATCCCTTTGTCACTTTTTACAAAGAAGACCTGAGTCTCCATGGTCAAGATGGTGGTGAAACGACCATTTACGCTGGTTTGCCGCTGAATTTTCTCTGGTCGCGCTGGTCCAAGGTTTCAGCGGCTTCCGCCCAGGTTGATGCCGAGCAAATGATGCTTACGGACGTCCGGCGGCTCATCAAATTTGAGGTTAAAAAGGCGTTTGCA
>JAJFJH010000166.1 GCA_021774155.1 Nitrosomonas sp. | reverse complement strand
ATTAAAATTCGGATTGTAGGAAAAACTTGATTTCTCGCGTCCATTTGTCAGGATGACGTGCTAGATGGGATTCATGCACGGTATCAGGAAAAGCGCTGAAGTACTTGGTGGCTGGCACTGATTCATAGACGCTGCGCGCTTGTGGCAACCAAACACGGTTGTCATTTTCACCATGAAGGAATAGGGTGGGGGACTGAACGGCTCGTGCATAGTCAATCGGGTTGTGGGAAAATCCATCAAACTCTGTTTGCCATCCACCCCAAAATACCAGTAGTTGCGCACCTGGAGAAGCTGGTGCGCCCAATAAATGGAAACGGTTTTTAACTGTGTTTAACAGGCGGTCAAAGACGGCTTCGATAATGAGGCCGTCTGCACTCACTTGATGGCTGTGAACGGCGCGTAGGATAGCGGCTGCGCCCATGGATTGACCGTAGAGTAAGATTTTGTCGTACGCATAATGTTGACGGGCATATTGGAATGCGGCGCTGACATCATTGCCTTCATGGTAGCCAATGGTGGTGTATGACTCGGTTGACTCGCCTGAGCCTCTGAAATCAACTAGAAGAACAGAGTATTCTTCCTGCATAAATACTTTGGCTTCATTAATGAGTGATGACTTGTCTTTTAGATAGCCGTGGAAAAGAATGACCAGCGGTTTGTCATTGCTGACAGGGCAATACCAAGCGCCCAAGATGATATTTTGGTCGCTTGGAATGTGAGTTGTCACGCAATTCTCGTCTAAAACAGAAGGCTTCTTGTTTGTGTTGGGGCGAGTTAGCTTTACGCCGGTGAGCAGTGTTTTAAGTTTTTGGCTAAATGATCGATGCTCTGGACGCAGAAAGGGTACACCCTCCTCAGAGAAGTGCATCATGGCATGGGCATGCTGATAAGCCAGTGTGTTGGCAATGATGAAGCCTGTTATCAGCAAGCCAGCGAATACAAAGGCGAGTCGTGTCAATTTCTTGTTGATAATGTGTACCTTGGTGTCTATTTCAGACAATCGGTGTTTTTTCTCAAGCTACGCCGTGCGTAGTAAGCAAAACCAACCGCGCTTCGTTGCGAACGCAAAATCCAATCGTGAGCTTCTCGTCCGAGTGTGGGGTCTATGGGTTTTATTTCCCCTGCTGCTAAGGCGAGTAAGTGCATGCGTGCAGCGCGTTCAAATGCGATGGACAACATGCAGGCTTCTTCAATACTACCGCAGGCAACGAGTAGGCCATGATGGGCGAGGAATAAAGCACGTTTTTGGCCGATGGCTGCGGAGATCATTTCACCTTCTTCATTACCAACCGGTACACCGGGCCATTTTTCCAAGAACGCCACGTCGTCGTACAACACACAGTTATCCATGTGTGATATTTCCAGTGGGACTTCAAGCATGCTTAATGCGGCGGTGTGGATGGCGTGGGTGTGAATAATGCACTGTGCATCGGGGCGCTCTTGATACAACCACGAATGAAAGCGATTGGCTGGGTTTGCCATGCCGTCACCTTCTAGCACTTCTAGGTCGCCATTAACTAGCAGAAGATTACCCGCACAAATTTCATCAAAGCCTAGGCCCAAACGTTGCGTCAGATAAGTGCCGGGTTTTTCAGCGCGAGCGGTGATTTGTCCAGCAAGCCCAGAGTCGTGGCCATTATCGAACAATATGCGGCAGGTTAGCGCTAACTTCTGCGTCATGGTGTAGTCAGTGCCTTGCAAGTGTGCGTCCATTTCATTGAATGAGCGGGCGATTAATTCATCTTTATCGAGATTAAAAGTTGTTTTATTCATGTGTTTTACTCTTTATTTTTAAAACGCTCGATGTCACGTCGGTCGCGTTTTGTGGGGCGGCCTTTTGTATAGAAACCGGATGGCAACACTTTGAGCTGCTCGGTAATGACTTCGCGTTGTCGTCGGCTTGGCTCTGTTTCACGGTACAGTTTTTGCGCCTGGGGTGCTGAGAAGCGTTTATTGGATAATCCCATGATTTCGACTTCATATTCATAGTGGCCAATACGAATCTTCAGTATGTCGCCAATAGAGACGGTTTTGGCGGGCTTGATGCGTGTGTCATTGAGTTGAATTTTGCCACGATCGATGGCTTCTGCGGCCAAAGAACGTGTTTTGAAGAAACGTGTCGCAAAGAGCCATTTATCAACACGAAATTTCTCTGGGGTGTCATCTTTACTCATCGTGGCTTAGCGTGTTTCCTTGGTTTCGATATGAATCTGATTTTCCAATGTCTTATGCACTGGGCACATATTGGCAATTTCTATTAATCGTGTGCGTTGTTTGTTGTCCAAATCACCGGTGAGTGTGATGGTGCGCTCTATTTTGTCGATAAGCTTATCCTGTTTATCACAGGCGTTGCAATCATCCGCATGGATACGATGATGTATTAGCTCGACTTCAATGCCACGCAAAGCGATTTTTTTGTGATTAGCGTACATGCGTAGCGTCATGGAAGTGCAACAGCCCAGTGCTGCTAGCAATAATTCGTAAGGGTTTGCACCCAGATCGTCACCACCCGCTATTGCAGGTTCGTCAGCTAGAAAACGGTGTTTCTCAGTAAAGACCTCGCGGGTAAATTTTTTGTTGTGTTCACGCACGATAACGCTACCTGCTTTTACAGCGAGAGGGGCGGTAGGTTGTTTTTTATCTTCGATATCAAGATAACGCTCCACCCATGCGGATAAAACATTGGCAACATATTCCGCGTCTTCGCGACGAGAAAGTAGGTGATCCGCATCATCAAGTGATACAAAGCTTTTTGGATGTTTTGCCGCCGTATAGATTCGACCCGCTTCGTCGATTGAGACGGTACTGTCGATCGGTGAGTGAAACACAATTAACGCCTTTTTTAAATCGCTGATATGTTGTGGCGAATTATGTAGTTCGAGGTCGTCAATGAACTGACGCTTAATCGTGAAACTGCGCCCACCAAGATTTACGCGTGTGCTGCCTTTAGCAAGAATTTCATCGCGTTCTTGGATAAATAAATGTTGCATATGATTGGCTGTTGCGGGCGCGCCAATGGTTGCTACCGCTTTGATTGATGGTAATTGCTGTGCGATGGCAAGCACAGCAGCACCACCAAGACTGTGACCGATTAACAGTGTAGGTGCTTCGTATTCCGCCTCAAGAAACTCAGCGGCACTAACTAAGTCCTGGAGGTTTGAGGAAAAATTGGTGTTAGAAAAATCACCATCGCTGTTACCCAGCCCGGTAAAGTCAAATCGTAGAACGGCGATACCTTGCCGTGCTAGCGCACGCGAAATGCGTGATGCAGCGTTGATATCTTTGGAGCATGTAAAACAATGTGCAAATAACGCATAGGACTTGATGGGGCCGTCAGGAAGCTCTAGCAACCCTGCCAAAGTCTCTCCTTGAGCATTTTTAAACGTTGCTTTAATGCGCGGTACGCTCTCCATGATGTTTTCCTGTTTGTTAAGAAGCTGTCATTCTAAAGGACATTGACCAGTATTTTAAAAAAAGAAACGCCATTTTCTTCCGTTGGGGATAATTTGCCAGCGCGGATATTATTTTGAATTGTCGATTAGCATTAAAAACGACCCAGTTATCAGCGTTAAAAATTACCAGTTTTAGTTGGCCATTACAGGTGTTACAGCTGCTGTTTTTATGGGTTCAAGTTTTACAGAAGGGTTTCGTTATTTTGGCTGTTTGTGTTTCGGTTGGAATGGTTTAGATGGGTATTAATTAAGATTTTGTTAGTTGTAAGACTAGTTTTTGTCCAATAGATAGTTGTTCGTTATCAGTATTCCATCGTTTGATTTGTCGTACGGTTGTGCCATGATTCTTTGCGATGCCAGATAGTGTGTCGCCTTCTTTTACAGTGTAAATTAATGAGTTTTCATCGTGCATTGCCATTGCAGGTTTTTTGCGTACGATCGAGATGTTTGCATCAATTCTAGTGCTAGCAGGTGGTACAAGTATTGTTTGACCATATTTAATTTTATCGTTTTTTGTTATGTCATTGGCTTCTATTAACTGAGCTTCAGTCATGTCGTATCGCCGTGATATCTTATGGATACTTTCTCCTTTTTTGAGTTGGTGAAACTGCCATGATATAAGTGGCTCTTCATAATCTTCCAGATTTGCCAGAAACGTATCGGCCTTTTTAACAGGTAGTAATAAAGTATGTGGTGGGTTCTTAACTTTGACAATTGCACGTTTGTATGCAGGATTTAGTGCATTAAACTCATCAATAGATATATCGGCAAGCTCTGCCACAAGTGTTTTATCTATATGATTGTTAGTTTCTACTTCCATAAAATATGGACGGTTAGGTATAGTATTTAGCTTAATTCCGTAATTCTCAGGAGAAGCTATTATGTTTTTAATGGCAATTAACTTGTGTATGTGATTTCTAGTCTCAATAGGCAATTTAATACTATGAAAATCCTCAGGCAGGCCTTTTTCACGATTTCTCTCCAGTGACTGACTAACGGCACCTTGACCCCAATTGTACGCAGCCAAGGCGAGTTTCCAGTCACCAAATTTACTATGTAGCGCTTGTAAATAATCAAGTGCCGCATGTGTTGCAGCAATGACGTCTTGACGTTCATCAAGCCAACCGTTTTGTGTTAGACCAAAACTTTTTCCTGTGGCGGGAATAAATTGCCATAGACCTGCAGCATTAACACTTGATTTGGCAATAGGATTGAAAGCGCTCTCAACTAAAGGTACTAACGCTATTTCACTTGGCATGCCACGACGTTCAACTTCCTCAACAATATAAAATAAATAGCGTTCACTTCTCTTCGTAATTCGATGCAAAAATTTTGGGTTTTTTGTATAAGAAATTTCGCTTCTCTTTATTTCCTTGTTTTCTAATGTTTCTAAAGCAAAGCCATTACGCAATCGTTGCCATAAATCATTTGGTTGGTTGGTTGTATCGGTATAGACATTCTGACTTGGTGCAGTGGAAGTTTGAGCCGAACAAGCGGATAAAGTGATTGCCATAAAAACAAGTAATATTTTGACATGGTGTATTATTTTAAACTGTGTCATAAATATTCTTTCGGAATCAGAATTATAAGCGTGTGTTCGATTGTGTATCAAATGTTTCTAGTGCTATTGTAGGTTGTTGTTTCCAGCCAGTTTTACGATAATCAACCGCTACATTTGTAAAAATTCCACCACGAACATAAAATCGAGCAATGAGACGAATATACCTTGGCTTTAACGCAGTAACTAAATCATCAAGCATGCGATTAGTGACGGCTTCATGGAATGCTGCTTCTTCACGAAACGACCACATGTACAACTTGAGACTTTTTAACTCGATACATTCTTGATCAGGAATGTAATCAATTACTAATGTTGCAAAATCAGGTTGTCCAGTTTTTGGACAAAGGCATGTAAACTCGGGAATTTCCATGTGGATATGGTAATCCCTTTTGGACGTTGGATTGGTGAATGTTTCCAGTTTTTTTTTAGGTTTACTCGCCATTGTCTTATCTTCTATTAATTCGGTTAAAATGGTACTTTCATTTAGATAAATTTATTTACTTATATTAAAGCTAGGATAGTCTTAACGTTAAAGGTTTTTTGATTAATTTCTTAGAGTTTCTTTGATTGCGCTTGATAGCTATAATTTCAAACGATCCATGGCTTATCAACTGTTGATTATAACCGGTTATCAATAAAAAAATGCGTCTTGCCCATATTAAACTTGCCGGCTTTAAGTCTTTTGTAGATCCCGCAGTTATTCCCGTTCCAGGTGATTTAGTTGGAATTGTTGGGCCTAACGGTTGTGGCAAGTCCAATGTGATTGATGCCGTTCGTTGGGTATTAGGCGAATCAAAGGCTTCGGCCCTGCGCGGTGAATCCATGCAAGATGTGATCTTTAGTGGTTCGGCAAGCCGCAAACCAGTTAGTCGTGCCAGTGTAGAGTTGATTTTTGATAATAAACTCGGGAAAGCCAGCGGGCAGTGGTCGAGTTTTAGCGAGATTTCAATCAAACGCATTGTTCATCGTGATGGTGATTCTGTCTATTATATTAATAATCTTCGTGTACGGCGACGTGACATTGCTGACTTTTTTTTAGGTACTGGTGTTGGTGGTAGGGGTTATGCCATTATTGAGCAGGGAATGATTTCTCGCATCATTGAGGCGAAACCAAAAGAGTTAAAAGTTTTTCTGGAAGAAGCGGCTGGTGTATCAAAGTATCGGGTGCGTCGACATGAGACGGAGTTACGCTTAATTGATACTGAAAAAAACCTTCTGCGCGTAGAAGATATTTGCCAAGAATTAAGAAAACAATTGCAGCATCTCGGAGCTCAAGCTACGGTGGCGAAGCAATTTCAGGACATACAAGACAAATTAACGACTACTCGGCATCTCTTATGGTTAGTTTATAAGCATGAAGCTGTTACACAGCGGCTCAATGCGGAGAAAGAAATTCAGCGTCTAGAATTAGGATTAGAAGCTGAGATGGCATTCTTGCGTAAAACTGAGAAAGATGTTGAAGAAATACGTACTCTTCACTATGCAACAGGTGATGCATTACATCAAAAACAAGGGAAATTTTATGCGGCTGATGCTGAAATTTCTACGGTAGAACAAGCAATAAAACACCTGCGTGAGAATGAGCAACGTCTGACACTACAAGTGGTCGATATTGAAGGTCAATTAGTTGAGAAAAAAGGGCAAATGAGATGTGCTGTTGACGACTTAATTCATTGGCAGTCAGAAAATGAACAAGCAAGATTGTCACATGAAACTTGTAAGCAAAACCATATTTCTGCCAATGAGGGTATGCCAAAAATCGAACTTGATTTTCGTGAGAAGCAGGAAAAATTTAATGCACAACAGCGTAATCTGTTGCTTGTTGAGCAGGCGCAGCAGCAGGAAGAGAATCATCATGTTCATGCGGAAAGGGTCTTGCAACAGCTGCAATCACGACGTGGGCGATTAAATCAAGAAATTGATGTGTTACCCCAAGTGGATCATGCCGCGTTGTCACAATTGCAACTAGAAGTTGAAGGATTGGATGTAAATCACCACCAAAAAGATTTAGCACTCAAGCAAGCAGAAGCTCAACTATCAACTGCAAACGAGAATAAACATCAAGTAGAAAAAAAACTTCAATCAATTCAGCAGGGCTTGACCCAAAAAAAAGCGAGATTTGATGCGTTACAGCGTTTACAAATGCAACTTGAAAGTAATCAAGCATTAAATACATGGCTAGCTGAACATCAGTTTGAAGATTTGTCACGTTTGTGGCAAAGCATTCAAGTAGAGAAAGGTTGGGAAGATGCGCTAGAAGCTGTTTTGCGTGAACGCCTAAATGGAATAGGCTTTGAACAACTTGAAATTGCTCAACATTGGAATGATGATCTGCCGCCTGGAAAATGGACGTTATTCCAAATAATAGACGGGCAAATAGTCAAGACAGCATCTCAACATCAAATGGGATGGCAGTCAATCCAGGCGTATTTGACATGTACTGATTTAAAGATTGCACCGGTGTTGAATGAATGGTTAAGTAAAATATATGTTGTGAAGGATCTGCAATCAGGTTTGTTGGAACGAAAGAAACTAAGCTTGGGTGAAATACTTGTGACACCAGAAGGACATGTTTTTACATGCCATAGCTTGACTTTTTTCTCGCCTGACTCTCAATTACATGGCGTGTTAGCTAGACAGCAGGAATTAAACCAACTTGCCCAAGAAATAAAAACACTTGAAAAAGATCTTGATGAAGAGAAGTTTCAGTTGGTCGTGTCAGAACAAACCTATGACGAATTAAATGAAACAATAATATCTTTGCGTCATGATTGTGAATCGTTAAAGCAACAATGTCATGACATGCAGTTGCAGATGATGAGAAGTAGTCAGTCGGCCGAACAAACCGATAAGCGTCGAGACCAAATTGAAGGTGAGTTGTTAGAAATTAATCATCAATTGGAAGAAGAGGCTTTACATAAGCAAAATGCCCAAACTAAGGTGGCTGATTATGTGCAGCAGATTATTGTCATTAAAGATCAATTAGATGAATTGAAACTGCAATGGCAGCGTGCAGAGGCATTACTCGCGGAACAGCGCCAATTGACCCAAGATGCCATGGAGAAACTTCAAGAAGCCGTTTTGCATGAGAATACTTGTCAGCATAAAGTTAGTGATATAGAGAAAACTATTAAAGTAATTAATGAATATATTGATCGATTGGAAGGAAGCTTAGATGACTTACTAGTAGAGCAAAGTAACCTTGATGAATCAAAATTAAACAATCAGTTGCAAGTTTGTTTGTCACAACGTATAAAACTTGAGCAAACAATTAATGAAGCGCGTAACGAGCTGGAAGCGGTAACGAATAAATTACAAGCGTTAGAAAAAGCACGTTTAATTTCTGAACAGAAATTGCATCCACTGCGTGAAGAAGTTAATAAATCACGTCTTAAAGAACAAGAAGCGCACATCACCGAGAGTCGATATGGAGAACAGTTAGCGGAAGCCAATGCGGATGAGGATGTATTGTTACCATTACTTAGTGAAGTACGTAAAAAAACATTGCAAGTCGATATTGAACGATTGACTACAGAAATTGAAGCATTGGGTGCGGTAAATTTAGCAGCTTTGGATGAATTACAAGCACTGCAAACACGTGAAAATTACCTTGAATCGCAATTAAATGACTTGAAAGATGCAGTAGGTACACTTAAAAATGTTATTCGACAGATTGATGATGAAACACAAGAGCGATTATTAGAAACATTTAATGCGGTTAATAATAATTTAGGGCAAGTTTTCCCTGCAATTTTTGGTGGAGGACATGCAAGACTGATGTTGAGTAGTGATGAAATTCTTGATTCAGGCATATTGCTGACAGCACAACCACCGGGTAAGAAAAATAGCTCGATTCATCTGTTGTCTGGCGGTGAGAAAGCGTTAACAGCTCTGGCACTGGTTTTTTCATTATTTCAGCTTAATCCTGCGCCATTTTGTTTGCTAGATGAAGTTGACGCGCCGCTAGATGATAGTAATACTGGCCGTTTTTGTGAATTAGTGAAAAAAATGTCAAAAGAAACACAGTTTTTGTTTATTAGCCATAATAAAATCACCATGGAAATGGCGCAACAATTAATAGGCGTTACCATGCAGGAACGAGGCGTGTCACGTATAGTCGCAGTTGATATTGATGAGGCTATCAGGCTTAATGAAGCGGTCGTAGCATAAGTTAAAATAGGAATAGTCAGGGAGACGGTATGGATATTTTGGGGATGAGTGACTTGCAAGTAAGTTTGATCATCATCGGCATCATTGTTATCGCTGGTGTCGTGGTCTTTAACTGGATGCAGCAATTAAGTTATCGACGTAAGGTTGAAGAGGCTTTTGAACACAAGCATGATGATGTATTACTTAAGCCCGGCGTCACCAACAAAAAGTCCGAGAGGATAGAGCCGCAACTTAACAAAACGATTATTCCTGAGTTAAGTGAGGTGATGGATGATCAAGCTGAATTCATTGATACAGCTCATGAACTGCAACATGTTCAAGCAAGTGAAGATGCTCGGACTGAAGAAGATTTAAGTACTATTTGCTATACGGTCATTATTCAATCGGATGCGGTGCTCTCCTCGGCACAGCTTTATGAATTACTACGACATGACCCAGAATTTAGTAAGCCAGTAAAATGGTTTGGCCAAATCAAGCCTGGGAAGCCATGGCAGGAGCTATCGTCAGAAGTAAATGCAGGAGGTTATACGTGTTTACAGGGATTTCTGCAACTTGTGGATCGCGCTGGTCCAGTCAGTGAAATTGAATTGTCCAAGTTTCGTGATATCGTACAAGAGTTTGCTAGTCAAGTACACGCTGTTATTGATTGCCCCGATATTGTTGATGAACATGCACAAGCCGTTTTACTCGATAAATTCTGTGCCAATGTCGACATCATGATTGGAATTAATGTTATTAGCAAAGATGAAGGTGCGTTTATCGGCACCAAGATACGTGCTTTAGCTGAAGCATCTGGTTTTAAATTAGACACGGATGGCGTGTTTAAATACTATGACGACGATAATGTGATCTTATTCACCCTGAGCAACTATGAAACAGCCCCCTTTCTTCCTGAAAGCATGAAATCGCTCACGACACATGGCATTACTTTTTTACTTGATGTGCCTAGAGTCGCCAATGGCGAGAAAGTTTTTGACCAGATGACACATATTGCAAGACTTTTTTCCAATACCTTGGGTGGCATTATGGTCGATGACAATCGTGTGCCGTTGAGTGACAACGGTATCATCAGAAGTAGACAACAACTAAAAGAAATACAAGGTCAGATGAGCTCACAGAATATTCCATCCGGTGGTAGTAGTGCAATGAGGCTATTTATATAAACAAATGGATTTTTTCTTAAATTATTATCTTATTGATTATTCTTTTCTTGCATTACCTTTAACTAAATAGAATAATGACTTTGAATAATTAGGAGAAAGTATGAGTCAAGAATCGGATTCAACTAAATTTACACCCATTGAAGTTTTACTTGAAGCAGAGAAAAAATATTATTGGTGTACTTGCGGTCGTAGTCAATCTCAGCCGTTTTGCGATGGTTCTCATAAAGGCACCTCTTTTGTACCGCAGGCATTTAGTGTGAATATAGACAAAAAAGCCTGGTTGTGTACATGTAAGAAAACGGGTAATGGCCCATTTTGCGATGGAACTCATAGTAAATTGTGATCATTCATTTTATAAAATATTTTTTAAGATAATGACATAGGTTCTTAAGTGGAAATGGCTTTATCTGAGATGAATAAGGGTCATACTCAAAAGAATTAAAAGAATTAAAAGAATTAGTCTTCTTTTCATGCATGTTTATTGCAAAGTTATTGATATTGTCTATATTTCAATAGATTAAATTGGCATGGTATAAGGCCTTTGTTTGTAATTGACTCAATAGTACTCTAAACCTATAGTCTATTTATGGATTCAAACCTAAAATCTTTGGAAGAAAAAGTTAATCGACTTTTATGTCTGTATCAAGATGCGCGGACAGAAAATATTGAATTGCGTACACAATTATCTCAATCCAGTGCGGAAAATGAGGAATTGACTGAGAAAATACAAGTTGCTGCAAGTCGCCTTGAGACGCTTTTGACTAATATTCCTGAGACTAAAAAATGAATATAGAAAAGAAAATGAACATTTCCATTATGGGCCGCGACTTTTGTATCAGCTGCCCAGAAGAGGAAAGTGACGAGTTGCATCTTGCCGCAGATTATTTAGATAAGAAAATCCAGGAGATTAAGGCGGAAGGAAAGGTTGTCGGTTCCGAAAGTATTGCAATTATAGCGGCGCTAAGCATCACGCATGAATTGTTGATATTGCAGGCGGGAAATGGCTTTGACATCAACGAATTTCGGCGTAGAATTGGCCTTATGCAAGAGAAAATTGATGATGTACTTGTAGCACAAGAAGATAAGCAGGATCGTTAATTTTGTAGTAGATTGTTAGCGGTGGTGTGTATTAATATGATTGTTCCCTGCGGTGTTAGTTAAGCCCATAATTTTTGAACCAATTTTTAGAAATAGGTTGTGCGCTAGATAGATGCCGTTGTGCGTTTCCTTATAGGGAATGCCTGAAGCATCCTGCAGCAACCGCCTTGGACCCTCTGGTTCAAGACATTGGACTGACGGCATTTGTGGGGAACTTCATATAAAAAGGAAGGGTAATCGCTTATTTATCCAAAAGTCTTTCTCTTTGATATAGGACATGTGCTGCTTGAATTTGATTTCAGGCCCTCTCTCGAATGTCTTATTCCGTCCCATATTCAAAATCCAACCGAACGTTTAGACCAATTACTTCAACGTAGAGATGCGTTAGAAACCGGCATAATTAGCCCAAAACATTTTATTCTTTGGGCGATTGATATCTTGGGTGGTGATGCTACTGAGGCGCAGTTTCAGCATGCTTGGCGGCAGATTTTCACCGTTAACAAACCCATGTGGGAATGCGTAACTAAACTGAAGGCCTTGGGTCACCGTTTGATACTTTTTTCAAATATTAACGCGATACATTGTCCTTGGATTTTCGATGCTTATCCTGAGTTTGCAAATTTTGAACATGCGGTGCTTTCATTTGAAACGGGGTTTATTAAACCACAACGTGAAATTTATCAATTTGCCATTGCCAGCCATGGGTTAATACCTGCTAACACCTTTTATATTGATGATATGGCGGAGAACATTGCGATTGGTAAAGCATTCGGTTTTCAATGCTGGCAATATGACATTAATGAACATCCGGCGTTTGAATCATGGCTATTAGATAGCTTGAATTCAAGTTGACAAAAATAGATAAGAATACTTAATGCATTTTACATGTTTTATTACAGTGCATTAGAAATTTTTATTGATGTTAAACTTTATTTTTAGTGATTGAAATATATTTCAAAAGTTATAACTGCTATTGTGCAGTTTTGTGGGAGGAATAGACTATGAAAGTGCATGAGTATCAGGGCAAAGAAATTCTGCGTAAATACGGTGTTGTCACCCCGCAAGGCATTGCATGTTTTAGTGTGGATGAAGCTGTTACAGCAGCTGAAAAGTTGGGCGGTCATCTTTGGGTAGTGAAAGCACAAATTTATGCGGGTGGACGCGGTAAAGGCGGAGGCGTTAAATTAGCTCGGTCAATAGATGAAGTGCGTCAGTTAGCCGGTGAAATTCTCAATATGACGTTGGTTACGCATCAGACAGGATCAAAAGGGCGCATAGTACATCGTTTGTTAATCGAGCAAGGGGTTGATACTAGCAAAGAATATTATGTTGGTATGGTTGTAGATCGTGGTCGTCAGCGTGTTTGTATGATGGCAAGTTCAGAAGGAGGTATGGACATCGAGCAGGTGGCCGCCGATACGCCAGAAAAAATTCATAAAATTTTTATTAATCCCATGAAAGGGTTAACGGATGCGGATGCAGATGAAGTTATAAGCAAAATTGGTATCCCTGTAGTTTGTGCTGCTGAAGCGCGGCAATTATTGCAAGGGCTATACCAGGCATTTGACGACACAGATGCCTCGATGCTAGAGATTAATCCGTTGACATTAACTACGGATAATCATTTGATGGCGCTGGATGCAAAAATTAATTTTGATGATAATGCCTTGTTTCGTCATGCTGATATAGTTGAATTACGTGATTTGGACGAAGAAGATCCCGAAGAGATTGAAGCAGCTAAGCACGATCTTTCCTATATTCCATTAGATGGCAACATTGGTTGTTTGGTTAATGGGGCTGGGCTGGCAATGGCCACAATGGATATTATCAAATTATATGGCGGTAATCCTGCAAATTTTCTCGATGTTGGCGGTGGAGCAACTGCAGAGAAAGTGACCGAGGCTTTTAAGTTGATGTTACATAACCCTGAGTTACAAGCTATTTTGGTGAATATCTTTGGCGGCATTATGAAGTGCGATGTGATCGCCGAAGGCGTCGTAATGGCTGCTCGGCAAGTGAGGCTAACCGTGCCTCTGATTGTGCGTTTGGAAGGCACAAATGTAGCATTAGGTAAGAAAATATTAGCCGAGTCAGGTTTACCAATCATTTCTGCAGGCAATATGGCAGACGCCGCAAAAAAAGCGGTGACAGCTGCAGCATCTTTTTCACCTGCTGGTTAATATAAATAAAGGAGCCGTAGTCGCTATGTCGATCCTAATTAATAAAGATAGTCGAATTATGACCCAGGGCATTACGGGTAAAACGGGACAATTTCATACCCGCATGTGCCGTGAGTATGCTAATGGGCAGGAATGTTTTGTCGCTGGTGTTAATCCAAGAAAACCTGGCGAGAACTTTGAAGGCATACCAATTTACGCTACTGTTAAAGAGGCTAAGCAAGCCACGGGTGCAACAGTTTCTGTTATTTATGTGCCACCACCGTTTGCAGCTGCTGCGATTGATGAGGCTGTGGAAGCAGAGCTAGACCTAGTGATCTGTATTACTGAGGGTATCCCTGTGCGAGACATGTTGCGTACAAGAGATAAAATGCTGAGCAAAAAAACGTTACTTATTGGACCTAACTGTCCTGGCATTATTACTCCAGATGAGGTGAAAATTGGCATCATGCCGGGATATATACATAAAAAAGGTAGAATTGGTGTGGTTTCACGTTCAGGCACGCTGACTTATGAAGCCGTGGCGCAATTGATGGAGTTAGGCTTGGGGCAGTCGACGTGTATTGGTATTGGCGGAGACCCTGTCAACGGATTGAAACATCTCGATGTGTTAAAACTATTTAATGAAGACGACGAAACGGATGCAGTATTAATGGTCGGTGAGATTGGCGGTTCGGACGAAGAAGAATGCGCGCGTTGGGTCAAGGATAATATGCAAAAACCAGTAGTGGGCTTTATTGCTGGTGTCACGGCACCACCAGGAAAGCGTATGGGGCATGCGGGAGCCATTATATCGGGTGGTAAAGGTACGGCACAGGAAAAAATTGCCGTAATGGAGGCGTGTGGTATTAGCGTAACGCGTAATCCTGCAGAAATGGGTAAATTGCTAAAGTCAGCCTTGTAAAATGGTGAGATAAGTTTTTCTTGCAATAAAATAGGAATTTGATTTTGAGTTGATTGTCATATACGCTGATCGCCAGTAAATATTCATATGAGGAGTTTTTCAATGCGTTTCAAGCGGTTTGTTGTAATAAGTTCTGCGTTATTTATATCTTCTGGTTGTACATTGGTGGCACCAATAAAGCCTTCGTCAGAATATGAAGCGCGCCCAGAGGGTTCTTTGCCACCCAGTACGCGTCCTACTTATAATCTTTCTGGCTATCCTGCTGCCACCCGTGAGGGCTACATTGATGGCTGTGAAACTGCAAAAAAAACACGCTATGGTCAGAAGGATGAAGCACGATATGCATCAGACGGACAATATCAAATGGGCTGGAATGATGGCTTCGATCTATGCCAAATCAGAAATAAATAATTACCGTTATTAATTGCAATTTATGAAATTGATGTCAGTCAAGTGGGTTGTGGTTTTTGCTGTTTTTTTGGCCAGTTTTCCGTCACTTGTGTTATCAAGTAACTTGCCGCCACAGGTACAGCAAGCACTTAAAAGTGCAGGGGTTTCTGATTCTTCGGTAGGTATCTATGTTCACGAAATTGGTGATGCTGAACCTCTTTTTTCCGTCAACGCCGAAGTGCCAATGAATCCTGCGTCTGTCATGAAGCTTGTGACAACATTTGCCGGACTTGAAATACTTGGTCCTGCTTATACTTGGAAAACGGAAGTTTATGCAAATGGTCGGTTAACCGAAGGTGTATTACATGGTGATTTGGTTATTAAAGGATATGGCGACCCTAAATTAAATCTTGAGAATTTTTGGTTACTTGTACACCGCTTACGTAAGACAGGTTTGTATAAAATAACCGGTGATTTGATTCTCGATCATAGCCACTATGATATTCCCGTTGATGACCCTGGGGCGTTTGATGGTCAACCCTACCGAACCTATAATATTCTTCCTGAAGCACTGTTAATCAATTACAGAACATCGACGCTTCGTCTGATTCCTCAACCTGAAACCAATACAGTACAAGTTGTTGTCGATCCTTTACCTGATTCATTAACATTGAATAATCACCTTAAATTGACGCGAGGTAGTTGTGGTGATTGGCGGAATTTATTGCGTACCTCAGTTGTTACAAATGACGGTGATGGACGTGTATCAGTCAAACTTGATGGGAATTATTCGATTAATTGCGGTAGTCAGTCTTATTTTCTAGGTTTGCATGACAGTTCAACGTATACCCGCGATTTATTTCAGCGATTGTGGACGCAATTAGGTGGCGTTTTTCAGGGTGATGTGCGCGCTGGTCATGCGCCAAAAGGTACTTCACCCATTAAAATTTATGAATCTTCATCTCTGATTGAAATCATCCGTGGCATTAATAAATTCAGTAATAACATTGCTGCGCGGCAGTTATATCTGAGTCTTGGTAGTATGGATACCTCAGCGCCAAGGCATTCGCCTTTGACGTTAGAAAAGTCAGATAAGGTGATTAAGCAATGGCTTACGTCAATGCAGTTTAATTTTCCTGAGCTGGTCATAGAAAATGGCTCTGGCTTGTCTCGCGTAGAAAGAATTAGTGCGAATCATATGGGGCAGTTATTACTGGCGGCTTTCCATAGCCCGGTCATGCCAGAATTTATTTCATCTATGCCTATTGCGGCAGTCGATGGTACGATGATAAATCGGTTGAAGGGATCACGTGTTAGTGGTTTAGCGCATATGAAAACAGGCTCATTAAATAACGTGAGAGCACTTGCAGGCTATATGCTTGACCAATCAGGTCGACGCATTGTTGTTGTTTTCTTTGTGAACCATCCCAATGCTGCTTCGTCCAGAAGAGCAATGGATGAATTACTTGAGTGGCTATATATTCGCTAAGAAGATTTTTTTGGTGGATGAGAATGTTGTGTTTTTGCATCGCCCAACGTTTGTTTAAAAAAACCAAGAATCCTTTCTGGCAGCCAGATTAGTTTTCCTGGGAAAGATTCTTGTATGAATCCTGCATGACCTCCTTCTGCAGGAAATTCTAGCGTGACTGCTGCTGAAACTTCATCTTGAGTTGGTAGAGCAATTGCTGGCATGAATGGGTCATTACGTGCATTAATGACAAGTGTGGGTACTTGGATATGTTTAAGCCATGGTTTACTACTGGATTTTTGCCAGTATTCATCAGTATTGCGAAAACCATGTAACGGAGCGGTTACAAGATTGTCAAACTGATAAATGGTGTTACATGTCCTGATAGCATGTGCATCGAATAGCCCAGGGAAATGCTCAAGTTTTTGTAGCGCCTTTTGTTTTAGGGTGCTTAAAAAGTGACGCGTATAGAATTTGTTAAAACCAGTGTCTAACGCCAAACCGGCAGCAACGAGATCCAAAGGGACAGAAATAGTTGCTGCAGCAGTAACTATTTGATGGGCGCTGTCACCTCGCTCACCTAGCCACTTTAATAAAGCGTTTCCACCCAGTGAAACGGCAACGATAAACAGAAACTGTATGTTGCCTGATAATGCGCATTGTTGATGAATGCGCTGAAGCATCCAGTTGATTTCCTCAGAGTCGCCTGCATGATAAGCACGCTGCAATCGGTTGGGCTCGCCCGAACATCCGCGGAAATGGATGACTGCACCGTGCCAACCTAGTGACTTTAGTGCAGACATCATGCTTAATACATAATGACTGTCTGAGTCACCTTCTAGCCCATGAAAGAAAACGACAAGTGGCATATCATTTTTTCCGTCCATCCAATCAATGTCAATAAAATCACCATCATCAAGTTCCCACCGTTGACGACGATAATTAATTAATTTTTTTGTTTTAAACAGATAAGGATAGATGGTTTGAGCATTGCCACCAGGTAACCAAATGGGCGCAGAATATTGTAGAGCGTTGGAGACATTTCTCATTTTTATTATCCTAGAATTGGTCGTAGGCAGACATCGACAAAAACCACCGCATTCCTGCGGTAGAATCAAATAAAGCTGCGTGCAGAGTACACTTATTTAACTTAAGCTGGCTTCAGTATACCAATGAAAGCTGAATCAGACCGCCTGGCTTATGTGTTAACGGGACAGCTCTGCGTCCATATGCAAGAAGCGTACAAGCTATCAACTCCAATCAAGCTTAAAAGATGCACCAGTTTCTGGAACTTAAACGCCGAACTGTTTTGAATTGAACGTGCTCGCGACCGGAGCCGCAGTTATTCTGAGGCGTAGCAAGCATGTGCGCTCAATTCAGATCAGGGCAAGTTAAAAACCAGAAAATTAAGTATTCGGTACAAGCTGTATTTTTAAACAATCTTCCAAAGATCAGTAAACATAAAGGTTGTAGGCCGAAATTGAATGTGCTGGTGCAATATTGGGGCTAGTACTCCTTAAACTTAACATTTAGCACAATTATGGCTGAAGCCCAACGCCTGTCTCGCCACTGACACGCTAATAAAATAACTCTCCATGTGATGACTGGTCACCATAAATCAATCAACATACATTCAATGAGTTAAAAAGGAGGTACTTCTAGTCCTTCTCATCTCATTGAAAATGGCTTTGAAATGTAAAAATTACCCATCCAAAACATGATAGTTCCTGTCCAACCGTCTAATTAATACACAACGCATAAACTTATTCTAAAGAAAATGGAAACATTAAGT
>JAJFJH010000165.1 GCA_021774155.1 Nitrosomonas sp. | reverse complement strand
CTAGGGTTAGACTATCAAAATGATCATGTTGACGGTATCACTAGTGCCGACGATAAAACCGGCTATGCCATAACGTCACGCAATAATTGGGCGGTATTTGGTCAACATCAAGCAAAATTTGCCAAGCATGATGTCCAGCTTTCATTACGGCGCGACGATAACCAACAATTTGGCAGTCGCGTTACAGGCGGCGCAGGATGGGGTTACTCAATCTCCGACAATACGCGACTAACCGCCAATTTCGGCAGTGCCTATAAAGCGCCGACGTTTAATGAGCTTTATTTTCCTCGTTTTGGTAACCCTAACCTGCGCCCCGAAGAATCACGCAGCTATGAACTGGGCATCAATGGTAAGAAAGACTGGGGTACTTGGTCATTGAACGTGTATGAAACGCATATAGACAATTTAATCGCGACAGCATTTGATGATGTCGAGGAAAAATTCTTTCCTGACAATGTTGAAAGCGCTCGCATTCGTGGTCTTGAAGCCGTAGTTAGCACTGAGATTAAAGGCTGGCAGCTAAATGGTAATTTAACTTTCCTCGACCCAGAGAATCGTTCCTCCGGTGCGAATAAGGGTAATATATTGGCTAGACGCGCAGAGCAAACTTTCCGTCTGGATACCAACCGTACATTCTTAGATAAATACACAGTCGGCGCGATGTTCTTGGCCGAAGGTGAACGCTATGATAATTTAGAAAATACCCGTAAACTTGATGGTTACACTCGTTTTGACCTGCGCTCGGAATATAACATTAACAAAAATTGGCGTTTGCAAGGTCGCATCGAAAATCTGTTTGATAAGCAGTATGAAACCGCATCATTCTTTAACCAACCAGGACGAAATTTTTTCGTCACATTACGTTATCAACCGTCAAGCTAAGTTATTAAGAAACACATTGATTACAACACCTTCATAAAGGAAAAAATATGTTGACACTATCCACTCGCAGTCAAGCAGGCATCGGCATTGCATTAGTATCACTCATGATTATCACACGCGGCCATCATTTTGCTTCATTGCAAAACCTACCTGACGCTTCTTGGGCAATTTTCTTTCTCGCCGGCATGTATCTGCGCTCAGCTTGGCCATTATTGGGATTCTTCGCGCTCAGCTGGTGGCTTGATTTCGCGGCTTATACCTGGGGAGGAACAAGTGGTTTCTGTTTGACACCCGCTTACATTTTCCTGCTGCCAGCTTACAGCGCACTTTGGTTTGCGGGGCGCTGGTATGCCAATCAACATCAATTTGCATGGCGTACCCTGATGCCGCTTTCACTCAGCATTCTGGTTGGCTTAAGCCTTTGTGAGCTGTTTTCTAGCGGCGGTTTTTATTTCTTCTCTGGCCGATTTGAAGAAACAACCCTGGTTGAATTCGGCAGCCGTCTAGTCAAGTTTTTCCCAATGTATATTGAATCCTTTCTATTCTATATTGGTATTGCCACCGTGGTTCATACGACATTTGTATTGATCCCGTCCAATCAACAGCATACAAACGCGGGATAAATTCTATGGAAAAGCCTGACCGCGAACAACGCCACCGCAACCGTATGCAGCGCAAGAAGGAAGTGGTGGATAAAGCCATTGCCCGTGCAGACCAAGAACAAGGACTCATCTTAGTCCTCACCGGCAACGGCAAGGGCAAGTCCAGCTCCGCCTTTGGCATGGTTGCTCGTGCGCTGGGTCACGGCATGAAAGCCGGTGTCGCACAGTTTATCAAAGGGCGTTCAGACACGGGTGAAGAGGCCTTTTTCAGCCAACATGACGGCGTTATCTGGCATGTACTGGGGGAAGGTTTCACCTGGGAAACACAAAATTTAGCACGAGATACTGAAACGGCGCAAAAAGGCTGGGCGGTGGTGCGTGAAATGCTACAAGACCCCGCTTTAAATTTGATTGTATTGGACGAACTGACTTATCCGCTCAAGTTTGGCTGGTTAGATTTAACAACCGTTTTAACCGATCTTGAAAACCGCCCGCCCATGCAACATGTTGTGATTACTGGCCGTGCAGCACCTGACGGCCTTTGTGAAGCTGCAGATACCGTCACAGAAATGAACGATGTCAAACATGCTTTCCGTGCTGGCATTATCGCGCAAAAGGGTATTGATTTGTGAGGTGATGCATCATGAGCAACGACCACCGTTATAGCGAAGCAGAACGCGCCGCCATTTATCGTGCCATTGCGGAGCGCCGTGACATGCGTCATTTTCTCGAAGATCCTGTTGATCCAGCCGTTCTTAAACACCTATTTGTCGCCGCCCATCAAGCACCCAGCGTAGGCTTAATGCAGCCATGGCGTTTTATCCGTATCACCGATACCAAGCGTCGTTCAGCCATGGCAAAGCTAGTAGATGAAGAACGCAAACGCACAGCTGACGCATTGGGTGAGCGAGGTGAAACATTCATGCGCCTGAAAGTGGAAGGCATTCGCCAATGTGGTGAATTGTTAGTTGCAGCACTCTCTGATGACCGGGAGAAACATATCTTTGGCCGCCGCACGCTGCCGGAAATGGACTTGGCTTCCGTCGCCTGCGCGATTCAAAACCTATGGCTAGCGGCTCGTGCTGAAGGATTGGGAATGGGATGGGTCTCGTTGTTTGATCCTAAAGCACTCGCTGAGTTACTCGCTATGCCTGATGGCAGTAGGCCCTTGGCGATATTGTGTCTCGGTCATGTCGCCAAGTTTTACCCCGCCCCGATGCTGGTTCAAGAAGGTTGGACCGAAGAGCAACCCTTGCAGGAATTACTATTTCATAATACCTGGGGTAACGCCGAAGAATGAGCATCACGCTGATTGTCTCGGCAGCATTGCTACTGGATGCTTGGCTTGGGGAAACACGTCGTTTTCATCCATTGGTAGGGTTCGGCAATCTCACAAAAACCGTTGAGCAATGGTTTTATGCTGACTCGGCAATATGTGGTTTGCTCTCCGTGTTACTGCTGCTGATTCCTTTGACCACACTTGTGGTATTCACGCAATGGCTACCCTGGCATTGGGCGCTGGATATTTTATTGCTATACCTCGCTATTGGTTGGCGTAGTCTGGGTATTCACGCCAAAATGGTGCAAAGTGCGTTACTGGCTGGCAACCTAAGGGAAGCACGCCATCAAGTCAGTAGGCTGGTCAGTCGTGACACCGCCCAACTCGACCACAACAGTGTAGCCAAGGCCACCATTGAGTCGGTTTTAGAAAATGGTAATGACGCCATTTTTGCTACCCTTTTCTGGTTTGTCATAGCTGGTGCGCCGGGTGCAGTAGCCTATCGTCTAGTGAACACATTGGATGCTATGTGGGGCTATCGTAATGACCGCTACCGTCATTTTGGTTGGGCAGCGGCGCGCCTTGATGACGTATTAAATTACCTACCCGCACGACTCACCGCACTCAGCTATGCCATCACCGGACAAATGCAAACTGCGCTGAACTGCTGGAAAACCCAAGGCAACATCTGGAAAAGTCCTAATGCCGGGCCGGTTATGGCGGCTGGTGCGGGGAGTTTGGGCATTACATTAGGTGGCGTGGCCTGGTACCACGGCAAGCTCGAACAACGTCCAATTTTAGGTCAGGGACAAGCACCCAATGCAGGCGACATTGATCGTGCCTTAGGATTAATACGACGAACATTATTACTTTGGTTGGTCGTTATCTGCGCAGGAGAATGGTATGCAAAATTCATCCTGTTCGCTTAAGAAGCTGCATCATGGCGGTCGTTTGCGTGCCGCCGCGAA
>JAJFJH010000164.1 GCA_021774155.1 Nitrosomonas sp. | reverse complement strand
AAACATTGTCCAAGGTTAAGTTTCTGATATGCAGTATGTTGAATTACTAGACCCTATTATGGGCATATTCCTTATGCTTATGAGCGACACAACTATTTTTTATTGTGGTTGTGACACTTCACCTTGCTTAATCTTAAGCTGGTCCAGCGCTTGATGTAGGTCGTCAAGCGCCGATCCCATCACCAGACCGGCACAACTATGATAGAGCCATAATTCACAAACAATAGGTTGATGCAAATCATCTCGTGCAAAAGTCTTAAATTCACGCCAAGCTAACACCGGCTGGTCATCCTTAAAGCTGTCAACACATAGCCAAATATTACTGTCAAGAATCACTTCCAGACCACGATGTAACGATAAGGTTATGCGTAAAGGGCAACCTAACCGTAACATGGCAAGCCGCCCTCTGTTATAACAAGCTGCTTCAACCTTCTTGGGAAAAATACGCAAAGGGTTGGCCAGTATATCCATATCCGTCATATCATTGCTTTACATATTTAACGCTTAGTTTTGATATCAGTTTTGGCCTCGTTATCAAGCTTTCCTTCCTGGAAAACGCGGCTGGCTAAAATATCTTCAGACTCAAGCGTCATAAGGTCTTTTTTTGTCAATGACTTTTTGCCCCCGGAATATAACCGGTTGGCCTGACGAAGTCGTGCTCTATCCAAGGCATTACGTACCGAACGGGCATTGGCAAAATGTTCTAGTTTCATTCGTAATCGAACGTATTCACCAAACGCTTCTTCACCGGCTGGACTGAGTCGGTAATGTTGTTCCGCTAGCATCAATTTTGCAATGGCTAATAATTCATCTGGAGAGTAGTCCGGGAAATCAATGTGGTGTGCGACACGTGAACGCATGCCGGGGTTGCTATGAAAGAATTTGTTCATTCTATCTTTATAACCGGCCAAAATTACAACCAGATCATCGCGGTTGTTCTCCATGGTTTGTAGCAATATTTCTATGGACTCAGCGCCGTAATCACGCTCATTTTCTGGTTTATAAAGATAATAGGCTTCATCGATGAATAAGACACCGCCCATTGCTTTTTTTATCACTTCTTTGGTTTTTGGCGCGGTGTGGCCAATATACTGGCCGACCAGATCATCGCGGGTTACGGAAACAAGGTGGCCTTCGCGCACATAGCCCAAACGGTGCAGAATTTCAGACATACGTAATGCAACAGTTGTTTTCCCGGTGCCAGGATTGCCTGTAAAACACATATGTAAACTGGGCGCGCCGGCAGATAAATCCAGTTGTTTGCGAACACGGTCAACCAATAATAATGCTGCTGTTTCATGAATACGCGTTTTAACAGGTTTTAAGCCAATTAACTCACGATCCAGTTTGTCCAAAACTTCATGGATCTTAGATTTGCGAAATTCTGCAGCCAGATCAACTGATATCTTATCAGGTGAAGTTTGATCCTTAGTTTGCTTCGGCATATTTACCCCGTGTAGGATACTATGATTCTTATTAGGCAAGCCTTAGAGACTCACCTAATAAATATTGATTTAATTTTTTCTCTTCAAAGATGAAAAGAGAGCTTTGAGGTTAGTAACGCTCGCCTTCCGCTTTATCAGTTGCATAGGAATGAATCGTATAGCTAACTTGTCGTCCCGCACCTTCCTGTCGTTCCAGCCTAAAGCCTGGTTCTTTCTTAGGCCGATTGACAATATAAGACATCATTGGACTCTCAACCCCGCGTGTGGAATTAAACGCTGTGACCCGAACATAATGGTTTGGGAATGTCTTGCGACAGTTATTAATTTCCAGCAGAATTCCGGCAGGGTCCTTTAAATCAAACATTGGATTGCCAAACATTTCCCAATATGTATTACGTGGGTGAGGGTCATCGGTGTACTCGACCCCGACCGCCCAACCGTTTTTCAACGCATATTTAAGTTGTGCTGAAATTTGTTTATCGGTTAATGGGGGCAGGAAAGAGAATTGTCCTTGTGTAAGCAAACCACCTGGATTGGTCATCATAATTATGTTCTCCTATATGTGATTAGTTACTAGCTGTTGTTGAAGGTACAAAGTCTGCCGTATCAGTAGACTCGTAATTGAATGTAATGTCTTTCCAAGTATCCAGTGCTTCTTTAAGTGGCGTGCACCATTTGGCTGCATCGGCCAGAATTTTCGGACCTTCTTTTACATAGTCACGACCTTCGTTACGTGCCAGTACCATGGCTTCGAGCGCAACACGATTAGCAACCGCACCGGCCTGAATGCCTTGAGGATGACCAATGGTACCACCACCAAATTGTAATATGACATCTTCGCCAAGGTAATCCAGGAGTTGATGCATTTGTCCGGCATGGATTCCGCCAGAAGCAACCGGCATACATTTATTCAACGATGCCCAATCTTGTTCGAAGAATATTCCGGTTTCAAAATTTTGCTCGGAATGTGTATCGCGCAAGGTATCGTAAAATCCCTTGATCATGAGTGGATCGCCTTCAAGCTTGCCAACGACCGTTCCGGCATGAATATGATCTACACCTGCCATACGCATCCATTTGCAAATTACACGGAAATTCATACCGTGGTTTTTCTGTCTTGAATAGGTTGAGTTACCGGCACGATGAAGATGCAAAATCATGTCATTCTTACGCGCCCATACTGCCATTGATTGTATTGCGGTGTAGCCAACCACTAAATCAATCATGATAATGACGGAACCAAGGGATTTCGCAAATTCCGCGCGTTCGTACATGGCTTCCATTGTTCCAGCGGTGACATTCAGATAGTGCCCTTTAACTTCACCAGTTGCAGCAGATGCCTTATTCACAGCTTCCATGCAATATAGAAAACGATCACGCCAGTGCATAAATGGCTGAGAGTTAATGTTTTCATCGTCTTTCATGAAATCCAAACCGCCTTTGAGGCCCTCATACACTACACGTCCATAGTTGCGGCCTGAAAGACCCAGTTTCGGTTTAGTTGTAGCTCCTAACAATGGGCGACCAAACTTATCTAACCGTTCACGCTCAACCACGATACCGGTTGCAGGTCCTTGAAAGGTCTTGAGGTAGGCAACTGGCATGCGCATGTCTTCCAAGCGCAGCGCTTTAACCGCCTTGAAGCCGAACACATTGCCGATAATAGATGCGGTTAGATTCGCAATTGACCCTTCCTCAAACAAATCCAGATCATAGGCAATATAGGCAAAATACTGTGCTTCATTCTTAGTTCCCGGGCCGGTGTTGGGAACAAGTTCAGAACGATAAGCTTTCGCACGGTACAGCTCACATGCAGTTAACCGGTCAGTCCACACCACAGTCCAAGTTGCTGTAGAGGATTCACCTGCGACCGCTGCTGCTGCCTCCTCATGGTCTACACCTGGTTGCGGCGTAATCCGGAACAATGCTATAACATCAGTATCTTTAGGCACATAATCAGGTTCCCAGTAGCCCATTTGCTTGTACGGCAAGACGCCAGCCTTATAACGTGCTTTACCTTCTTTGAGTGTTTCAGAAGCCATAATTAATCTCCAGATAATTAAAAAATACGCCCACTCAGTCAACTTTTAAAAAATAAACCTTGGCAATGTGAGTCCTGAAAAAGTATTTCAAAGCAGGCTACAAGTATCATGCTATATTATTATCATAAATGATAATATAACTTATTAACTGTAAGCATAGATTAAAGTCTATGTGAAGTAGGAGTTCTGATGCGTCATAGTACTTTGCGTCAATTAGAAGTATTTGAGTCGATTGCCCGACTTGGAAGTTTTACACGTGCTGCAGAGGAATTGTGTTTAGCGCAACCCACAGTATCTATACAAATTAAGAAATTGACCGGTGAGGTTGGTTTGCCACTATTCGAGCAAATTGGGAAAAAAATTTATCTTACCGATGCTGGACGCAAGCTATATCAAACTTGCTTGGATGTCTTTGAACACTTTGCACATTTTGAAGCGACCATAGCCGATATGAAGGGATTAAAAGCGGGCAAACTCAAACTTGCGGTTGTGACTACTGCTAAATATTTTGCACCACGATTACTTGGTATGTTTTGTCGACAATATCCTGGTGTTGACGTATCGCTTGAAGTAACCAATCGTGAACGCTTATTGGAAAGATTAATGAACAATCAGGATGATCTTTATATTCTGGGTCAGCCACCAAAGGAAATTGATACGGTGGCACATGCTTTTCTGGAGAATCCACTAGTTGTTCTGGCGCCTAGCGACCATCCACTTGCCAACAAAAAAAAAATAACACTTAAGCGTATCGCTGAAGAGCCATTTTTATCGCGTGAACTTGGTTCCGGCACACGTATTGCTATTGAACGTATTTTTTCTGGGCAGGGGTTGAAGCTAAAAACTCGGATGGAACTGGGTAGTAATGAGGCAATTAAACAGGCAGTTATCGGTGGACTTGGGATATCAATCCTTTCACGCCATACACTGGCACTCGATGCACCTAAGGGAAAATTAGTCGTGCTTGATGTACAAGATTTTCCCATTAATCGCCAATGGTATTATGCCTATCTATCTGGGAAAAAAATATCTGTAGTAGCGGAGGCATTCCTGAGTTACTTAAAGCAGGCACCGAAGCATTTAACCGATTTGTCTTGTAATCACGGTGAGGTGGGACATTCCATTGATCCGTGAAAACAAATCTAGCGCTATATTGGAAGATAAGTTTGTAGGTAACAAATTAACTGTCTGTGTTTGTAGCAAATGATCTGTTCGGGTTATCTGCACTGGTGCAATATTGGGGCTAGGAGTTTGTCAGACTTAAGTGATCGTGGCGAGCAAAATGGGTAAGCGAGGACAATTTGCCCGGATTTCGAGGCGCATAGTCATTCTATGCAACGAAGGATCGGGGGTAATATGAGCCGCTTATCCCAGTTGCGCAGTTGGTCAATCTTAAGTCCGACAGACTCCTAGCTGAATCACTATTAAATAACCTTGTCACTATTTGAAACGAAAACCCAGTTGTATCAGTTCATCCCATGTGTCTCCCATCGCTACGCCTTTGCTGATGCGGTCAATTTTTGCGGCAAGTAGTAAGGAATTCGTTAGAGATTTGATGCCAAAACGTCTGGCTGCATTTTCCATGAGTCGTTGTCGTTCTCCCCACACACGGGCTTCACGCATTAATTGCATCATGGGTATGCCGGTATCTAATCCCTTGCGAATCAGTAGTAAAGAACGTATTTGTTCAGACAAAGTGGCAAGAATTAGTGGTGGGGCAGTCCCTTCTCCCTTGAGTTCTTCTAGAATCCGAACGTAACGTGCTGTATTTCCTGCTATCATCGCCTCAGATAATTTAAAAACATCATAACGAGCGACTTCAAGCACGGCATCTTTTACTTGGTCAAATGATAGTTTTCCAGCGGGATAGAGTAAGGCTAATTTTGATATTTCCTGATGGGCGGCTAGTAGATTTCCTTCCACGCTGTTGGCGAGAAATTGTAAAGTTTCGGTATTGGTGGATTGCTGTTGTTTAATCAATCGTTGCTCAATCCATGCAGGAAGTTGCGCACGCTCGATGGGATAGAAGAGGACTGTGACTCCTGTCTTTTCGAGTGCTTTAAACCATTTAGTTGATTGCCCTTGTTTATCAATTCTTGGGAGGGTGATGAGGGTGATGGTGTCTTGCGGTAATGTTTGGCAATAGGCTTCTATGGCTTTGCCGCCTTCTCTGCCCGGTTTGCCTGAAGGAATGCGAATATCCATCACCCGCTTATCGCCAAATAATGATAAATTGTTATTGGCCTGCTGCAGTTCATCCCAGTCAAAACGATGATCCACAGTAAAAACTTCACGCTCAGTATAATTTTGTTGCGTAGCAGAGGCACGGATTAAATCGGTCGCTTCAGCGATCAATAAGGGCTCGTTGCCAAATAGCGTATAGAGTGGCGCAATGTTTTTTTGCAGTTGATGGGAGAGCTGGCTGGGTTTTATTTGCATGGTAATGGATGAGTGTTCTGCTATTTCCCCTTGAGTTAGTTCGTGTCTACCTCAGCCTCAGCTTCAACTTTTTTTGGTAAATGTTTGACTGCAGATAGCCGCCAAATAATTTGTTGTACCGCATCTTCTTGCATATTTTTATATAGCATTTCAGCTTCAGCTTCCTTTGCTAAGATTTGTGCATCTAAGAAGGGAAGAATACGCGTCAGAGCAATTTCACTCGATGGAAGAATTTCGATGCCATCGGTGTCGACAAGCCGCATTGTGACCCGAAAAACTAGCTGGAATTCACGCACTCGTCCACCACCGGAAAGAGACAGAATCCGGCGTTCATTTTGTGGATTAAGAATCTGTAGCATGGCTTGAGCATCTTCTAATTTACTGACTACTTTAGTTGTTGTACTTGCATCAATTGCACGCGAAACATCCGTGCCAATGGGGTGTCCGACCGGTGCTGAGACATAAAGTGAATCAAATGGTAATGTTGATATTTGGCCGCGCAGCTTAAAACCACAGGCCGTTAGTATTACCAGTAGTAAAATAATTAAACTTTTTTTCATAAAATGTCTATTTTTTCTAAACAACAATATTGACCAGTCGACCAGGTACAACAATCACTTTCTTGACGGGTTTTCCATCAATATGTTTTTGTATTTGCTCATCACTTAATGCAATAAGTTCAATTTCTGCAGCAGCTGTATCTTTTGTGATGGAAATTTGACTACGTAATTTTCCATTGACCTGTACGATGAGTTTAATCTCATCTTGTACCAAAGCAGAGCTGTCTGCCTTAGGCCATGGCTGGTCAAGTAATTCACTGCCAGGCTTGAGTTCCCGCCATAACACGTGGCAAATATGTGGCACGATGGGCGACAACAAAATAACAATGCTTTCTAGCGCCTCTTGCATTAAGTGACGGGCTGTTGTTTCTGTTGCCTTTATTTTTGCCAAACTATTCATCAATTCCATCACAGATGCAATGGCGGTGTTGAACGTATGCCGTCTCTCAAGGTCGTCAGTTACCTTGCTAATGGTTTGGTGTAATTGGAAACGAACGGCTTTTAATTCAGGCGACAATGTTTTTAATTGTGTTGAGTCAATTGCTACAACGCCATTTCCCAGGTGGTTGTAAACTTGCTTCCATAATCGTTTCAAAAACCGAAAAGCTCCATCGACACCCGCATCAGCCCACTCTAGTGTTTGTGTGGGAGGGCTTGCAAACATCATGAATAAGCGTGCAGTATCAGCGCCATATTGTTCAACGAGATTTTGTGGATCAACGCCATTATTTTTAGATTTTGACATGGTGCCAATGCCATCAGACTCAACGGGTAGCTGGTCAGCTTGTAAAAAAGCCCCGCAACGTTTGCCTTGTTCGTCGTATTGAATGTCAACTTCTGCCGGGTTGTAATAGGTGATGCGGCCAGATTCCGCTTTACGATAAAAAATCTCATTAAGCACCATGCCCTGGGTCAGCAGATTTGCAAATGGTTCGTCAAATTGAACCAAGCCAAGGTCACGCATTACCTTACTCCAGAAACGTGAATATAGCAGGTGAAGAATCGCATGTTCGATACCGCCAATATATTGATCGACAGGCATCCAATAATTTACCCGTAAATCTGTCATCGCATGTTTCTCATCAGCGCAAGCATAGCGGGTGTAATACCAGGACGAATCAACGAATGTGTCCATGGTGTCGGTTTCACGTCGTGCGGGTTTGCCACATTTAGGACAAGTGCATTCATAAAATGACGGTGTTTTGCCCAATGGATTACCAGAACCATCAGGCACGAGATCTTCAGGAAGCACCACAGGCAATTGATCATCTGGTACGGGGACAACACCGCAGTCATCACAATGGATGAGTGGAATAGGGCAGCCCCAATAGCGTTGCCGTGAAATACCCCAGTCACGTAGACGGTAATGAATGCGTTTCTGACCTAAATCTTTTTCATTAAGTGCCTCTGCAATGGCATCAACAGCGGCATAAAAATCTAAACCAGAGAACTTGTCGGAATTATACGTCACCCCATAATCAACAAAAGCTTCTGTGAGTTCTATTTCGAGCTTGTCGTCTTTTGCTCTGATAACGGCTTTGCTCGGTAAATCGTATTTTTTCGCGAAATCAAAATCACGCTCATCATGCGCTGGTACAGCCATCACTGCACCTTCGCCATAGCCCATTAATACATAGTTAGCGATCCATACAGGCAGCTTCTTATTCGTCAGTGGGTGAATAACATGTAATCCGGTATCTATACCTTTTTTTTCTTGTAGCGCGATATCAGCTTCTTTGGTTGCACCCAGTTTACATTCCTGAATGAAGGCATCTAATGCGGGGTTATTTTTTGCGGCATGTAAGGCAACCGGATGTTCAGCGGCTACAGCAACATAGGTTGCGCCTAACAGCGTATCTGCACGGGTGGTAAAAACTTTTAACGACTGTGGCATCCCTGATTCTGAATCAGGCGGGAAAACAATATCAACACCATAACTCTTACCAATCCAATTGGCTTGCATGGTTTTCACACGCTCTGGCCAGCCGGGCAATGTATCTAAAGACGCCAGTAGTTCATCAGCATAGTTGGTGATCTTCATGTAATACATTGGAATCTCACGCTTCTCAACGGGTGCACCTGTGCGCCATCCGCAGCCATCAATCACCTGCTCATTCGCTAAAACGGTTTGATCAATTGGATCCCAGTTAACGGTGCCTGTGGTTTGATAGGCTAGGCCTTTTTCCAACATACGCAAAAACAGCCATTGATTCCAGTGATAATAATCAGGATTGCACGTCGCCAATTCACGATCCCAATCAATACTTAACCCCAGGCTCTTCAACTGCTTTCGCATATAAGCAATATTGTCGTAAGTCCATTTTGCCGGGGGTACGTTGTTTTGCATGGCCGCGTTTTCAGCAGGCAGACCAAAGGCATCCCATCCCATGGGCTGTAAGACGTTATAGCCTTGCATACGGCGATAGCGTGACAACACATCACCAATGGTGTAATTACGCACATGACCCATATGCAGCTTGCCAGACGGATAAGGAAACATTGATAGACAGTAATATTTCTTTTTCCCCGCTGTTTCAACCGCTTTAAATGCAGCCGTTTCGTTCCAGTGTTGCTGAGCGTTCTTTTCGATCTCTTGGGGATGATATTTTTCTTGCATGGAACCTGAGTGAGTGGCTATAAAGGTCTGATTATACCGCGAAGTACCTATTGAATTTATCGATTAATTAAAGATAAATTTGCAATAGGGTATAGAATATATTGATGTTAGCTTGAATTAATCCATTGCCCTATAGGAAGCCATTGTCATGAAAATTCAGTTCATTTTTATCTTGTTGCTTGTAAATTTTCTTGTTGCGTGTGCCACGACACCCACGGGAAGAAGCCAATTAGCCTTTATGCCTGACGATAAAATGGATGCCATGGGGCTGCAGGCTTTTGATAACTTAAAAAAAGAAAAGGCCATTAGCCAAAATAATCGTGAAACACAGTTTGTGCAATGTATTGCCGACGCCATTACACAAAATATTGAAGGTGATTGGGAAATCGTCGTGTTCGAAGACGAAACACTTAACGCCTTTGCCTTGCCTGGTGAGAAAATAGGTGTGCATACGGGCATGATTGATTTGGTTGATAATCAGGATCAATTGGCCTCAGTAATAGGCCATGAAGTCGCGCATGTATTGTCAAAGCACGGTAATGAACGTATGTCACAGAAAATGGGTGTGCAAATGGGCATGTCGTTGATCACAGCCGTAGCCGCACCACAAACAGCGATGGGACAGACAGCCATTAGTTTATTGGGTGTCGGCGCAGAATACGGCGTTATCATGCCATTTAGCCGTTTACATGAAAGTGAGGCTGATATTCTTGGTTTGGAGTTAATGGCAAAAGCAGGTTTCAACCCAAGGGAAAGTGTCACACTCTGGCAGAAAATGGCTCAGGCCAGCCAAGGCGCAAACCCGGCTGAGTTTCTATCGACTCACCCGTCACACGACACCCGTATTGAGGATTTGCAAGCACAAATGCCCAAAGCTTTAAAGCTTCAGCAGCAAGCCAATGCCGCAGGTAGGAACCCACGCTGTATGAAGTGATTTTCTAACAATTGCGCTGATCAATTACTGAATCACTTTTATACGAACATCTAGAATTCCCTTATCAAGATGCCCGATACGGTTAAATGCTGAGCGTGAAAGATCAATGATGCGGCCAGAAACGAAAGGCCCTCTATCGTTGATTCTGACAATGATGCTTTTACCGTTTCTAATATTGGTTACTTTTACTTTTGTACCAAAAGGCAGTTTTTTGTGGGCAGCGGTACTAGCTTGTTGATTAAAGCGTTCTCCACTCGCTGTTTTTCTAGACTGAAATTTCATAGCATAAAAAGAGGCTTTACCGGATTCAGTATATCCATCCTGTTGCTTATGTTTGTTTGTTGACATGCTGGAGCAACTCAATAGAATGAGAGTTGATAGCAGAATTAATATTTTTTTAATCATTAAAGTGACGATTTCTATGTAGAAGCTCAAGGGCTTCTTTAATGGGTAAGGATTTTTGTTGGCTTATAATATCTCACTTGCTTCTATCATGGTCAACTGAAACCAGACACTTTTTAAAGCAGTCTTTCTATCGAATGCATGTACAAAGACTCCCATAACTTTTAATTCCAAGCACTTCAGTATCAGTTACTAATAGAGCAAGAATCAGGATGAATTAATCGGCGCTTCCCTATCCCATTGGGTCAAGGAAAATCTTTAGAAATTATCGTTCTCAAAAGAGCGGTATCTGTATAAAAATATCAGATAGACTTGTTTCCTTTTTGAATCACTAAGAACTTGTTGTTTTTCAGTGAATAAGTGCCAATTGTATGGCTTTGATACTATCAGTTTATAGGCTTAAGGAAATAAGCCGATGTCCGGTGACGTATTTTTTTGTTGTTCGAGAACAAATTTGCGCCAAGTGCCGGCAGTGTTGCAAAAAGAAATTGTCATGACCGGGCAGCGACTATTCACCGCACCTGGAATAGCCGTCGATGAAATTCGAAATGCTGGTCATTTCGCTATATCAGAAACTCAATGAAGAGCGTGCTGGAATTCTTGCAGAAGGTCTAAGCGGCGGGAGATTCTATAACATATGAATGACATCATCCTGAATAAAAAGTAAGCATCAGGCGTTGCATTCAGCAAATAGAGAGCTATTACCACATGAAAACCGGCTTACCCTTTGTAGAAGACAATCTCCGGCAAGATGCTGTTGCGATGAATTTGCAGCGTGTCGCGGAACTAACAATTGATATTGCCAACCATCTGATTAAGAAGCGCAAATTAGGTTTGCCACGCGACAGCCGTGAATCATTTTCCTTGTTGGAGCAAGCTGGATTAATTGACGCCGAGATGATGCAAAAGCTGCAGGGAATGGTTGGTTTTCGCAATATTCTGGTGCATGAGTATCAGAAGTGTCTGTTAACACAGGATATCAATGGAATTGAGAAATACGCTGAATAGCGTTGTTGACATTTTAAGGGTCGTAAAATGGGTGAAGCGGAAGAGTTCTTCACAAATTCGCCAGGAACGAGTTTGGTCGTAATTCAGTGCGTCACGAAGGGGCGAGCGCTTCACCAGACAATCTGATTTGATATATCGAGCTGGTATACTTCAAATATCTGATTGGTAGTCAGTTGGATCTAAACCAAAATGGTTTTATTTTGGTAGTAATCATTCCGGGTGCAGTTACACTAGTGCAGAAGTATGACAAAAGAAAGCCAAATCGAACAAAGCCTGATAGCCAAGCTAACCGATCTCAAGTACACCTGCCGCGAGGACATTCGCGACAAAGCTGCGCTGGAGAAAAACTTCCGCGAAAAATTTGAGGCGCTGAACCGCGTCCACCTCACCGACGCTGAATTTACCCGCCTGCGTGATGAGATCATCACCGCCGACGTTTTCACAGCTGCACAGTCTCTGCGCGAAAAAGGTAAATTCACCCGTGAAGATGGCACCCCGCTGGAATTTACCCTGGTCAATCTCAAAGACTGGTGCAAAAACGACTTTGAGGTCATCAAGCAACTTCGCATCAACACCGACAACAGCCACCATCGCTATGACGTGATCCTGCTCATCAACGGTGTGCCGGTGGTGCAGATCGAACTGAAAACTCATCGGATCAGCCCGCGCCGCGCCATGGAGCAGATCGTCGACTACAAAAACGAACCCGGCAACGGCTACACCAACTCCCTGCTCTGTTTCATGCAGTTGTTTATCGTCAGCAACGAAAGCGACACCCGCTACTTTGCCAACAACCGCAACCAGCATTTCAGCTTTAATGCCGACGAGCGCTTTTTGCCCATTTACCAGCACGCCGATAAAGACAACAACAAA
>JAJFJH010000163.1 GCA_021774155.1 Nitrosomonas sp. | reverse complement strand
TACGTGTTTTCATGCGCACAAGGAAGCCATGAGTACGTTTTCTACGGATAACAGACGGCTGATAAGTACGTTTCATTTTTCTCTCTCAAATCTTAAAATTCAGTGAATAGAACCGCGTATTACAACCCGTTATGGGGTCTTGTGTCAACCTTATTTTGTGTGTTTTATAGAAGCCAATATTTGTTTATGAGTTTTTTTAATTTCTACGAACTAAATAACATTGAGGAAAATAAGCAGGTTGCAATTTATCATGAGCACAATTACACTGCGTTAGATATAGAAAGGAGTAACTTCGCGTCGGCGGAGAATGTGTCCCAATAAGAGGGTGGTGCTCAAATTTTTTGAGGGAAGGAGGTTTCGTGATTAATAGTGCTGCAATTATAGATAATAGAGATTCTGGTCGCCGTGCGGTTATGCCTTTTTTTTGTAAATATCAATTGGGTATTAAATCAGGACAACGAGTGTCTGACCGTCGAGAGAGTAATAAAAGAACTGGCGCTGCTTATGTTGACCGCTATTCATGGCGTGTGGTTTTTTGTGTCATCGGTATTATGATATTAAGTGCGATGGACGCTTTTTTTACGCTTAATATTTTAGCTAAAGGCGGTGAAGAGCTAAATATATTTATGGCAGTACTCATTGAAGATAATATAATAAAGTTTGTCGGTATTAAACTGACGCTGACAGCACTGGCGTTATTACTTTTAACCATACATCATAATGTTAAATTAACAGCGCGTTTACGCGTGAGACATTTGCAATATGTGGTTTTGGCGGGTTATGCAACATTAATTGGCTATGAGTTGCACTTGTTAGAACTCGCTGCGATGGCTTAGCCTTAGCAATTGTATAAATAAACCGAAGGAAGATAATGACTGATAACGAGCAAAAAATAACAATTGATGGTACAGAGTATTTATTATCAGCATTGAGTGACGAAGCGAAATCGCAAATTACCAATTTGAACTTTGTTGAGAATGAAATAATGCAATTGAAAGCAAAGCTCGCAATTGCCAGCACCGCTAAGCTAGCTTATCAGGCTGCCTTAAAGAATGCGATTCCTAAGGATACTCACTAGCATCGCAAATCGCAATTCAGAAGTTGCCGGCTAGTGCTAGTGTGAGTTCAGATTAATTAGCAATTTTTCAATTCTCTAATATAAAGTGAGACGCGATACTTTGTAAGTCTTCTAACGCTAAGGTGCCCGCAGCCATTTTTAAACGTAGATAAGCTAGCAAATAATTATAACGAGCTTGTGAAAGATCACCTTGGACGGAAAATAGCTGTTGTTGTGCGTCTAATAAATCTAGGTTGATACGGATACCTCCTCGAATACTTTTTTTCGTTGCATGAATCAGCAGCTCGGCTGACTCGACGGCAAATTCTAACGACTCTATTCTTCGAGCGCTACTTGAAACTAATTTATATTGTGTGCGTAATTCGACAAGCGTTTTCTCAATCATCGCATCAAGATCTGCCTCGGTGCGCGCAAGATTTGCCCTAGCTTGACTGGTTGTGGCGTTGACTCGACCACCAGCATACAGGGGAATGTTGACCTCAACGCCAATCGTCGCAAGGCGGACATCTCGGTCTGCAGTAATAAATGATGCGGCTTTGTTTCTACTTAGGCTAGCAACTAGATCGACGCGTGGCGCGTGCCCTGAAAAACTTTTTCTAATTTCTTCCTTACCAGATACGACGGTGTGGCGTTGAGTGAGTAATTCGGCGTTATGATCTAGAGCCAGTGTTTGCCAGCTATCATAGGGAAGTACATGTAAAGCCTGAGCCCGGAATTCATTTGATAAGCGAGTCAATTGACTTGTGTCCCGTCCTACAATGGCAGATAGTTTCATGCGAGAGACTTCTAGTTCATCGCTGGCTTCAATGACTTGTGCTTGTGCGAGAGCGTACTTGGATTGTGTTTCTAGCACATCGGTGGTCGTCCCTTCTCCTCGTTCGAGCATTTGCTCATTAATGCGTTTTCGTTCTTCAAACGTATCACGCTGTGCCTTAATAAGTTTCAGGTTATCTTGGGCTAGAAGCGTTTCAATATAAGCCTCAACAAGTCTTAACATCAGCAGTTGACTATGACCCGTAAATCGGGCATCGCTAGTTTTAGCTTGTGAGACGCCTTGGCGGTAGCTAGCTACGGCTTCCATGTTAATAATAGGCTGACGTAATGCCAGTGTACTGACTTCACTATCGAAATTTAGCGAACCATTATTGACCGCGCCTGCTCCTGTGAACTTCTGTGTTCCCGTATTTTTACTTTGCGTGTGGGTAATGGATAAATTGGGTAATAAACCGGCAAGGCCAATTTCTTTTTCTTGCTGCCCCGCTTCATTTTCGTGAATGGCAGCACGGAAGGTCGGGTCATTATCAATCGCGGCTTCATAGGCATCCAGTAAACTGAGTGCATGTGCGTGACCTGTTAGTAATAACGAAACAACAGTGATTACAATAAATGGACGGTTAAATATATGCTTCATCACATTTACTCTTCGCTGAGTGAGGAATGAATTCGATCGAGAATTGGTTTAAACATATAGTTCATCAGTGAGCGCTCGCCTGTCTTAATAAAGATTTCCACTGGCATACCGGCACGTACTTGATGCTCTGAAAGTAGTTTTATACCTTCCGGTGCAACTTTAGCTTTAATGTTGTAGTAGGGCATTCCGGTATGTTCGTCAGTTAAACGATCAGCGGATACACGAGAAACAATACCGGGGATGTTCGGTGTTTTATTTTGATTAAAGGCAGAAAATATAAGGTCGACATGAAGGCCAGGATGAACCTTGTCAATTAAATGCACAGGTACTTCCCCTGTAATAACGAGCATGTCTTCATTGGGTACGATGTCCATCATGCGAAACCCTGCGCCGATAACACCACCATGCGTGAAGACATCAAGGCCGACCACAATGCCGTCAACCGGGGCTTTTACTTGAACGTTAGCTAGCTCAAAGTCCTGACCTATTAATTGGCTATTTAATGCCTCAGCTTCGCGCTGTATGTCGGATAGCTGTTGACGAACCTCTTTCTGGTTCTCTTCTTGTCGTTGTACGCGGCGCAAAGTGAGTTCGGAAATTTGACGCTGGATGCGGCCTATATTACCAATATTCTCAGATATTTCGCCAGTTAACTGCGCATGTGTACGATCCATTTCGAAAACGCGATTACGGGGTACAAAGCCGTCTTCGGCTAACTCACGTAAGCCATCGAGTTGTGTGTCCAGTATATCTAACTGTATTTGTTTACTTGTCCTTAAGGCTTGAAGGCCGTGCAGTTGAACCTCCAGGCCTGCGATATTTTCTTCAAGTGCAGCTATTTCATGTTGCATGGATAGATTGCGTGATGAGAATAACTGCCTTTGTAAGTTGATATTGTTAGCGACGACGGGGTTATTTCCCATTGCAAGCAACAAAGAGGGGAAAGTGATTTCAGACTTATTGTCCCGTTCAGCAATTAAACGTGCTTCGACTGCACGGGCTGAGTAGAGTTGACCCCTGGTGATCTCGGCTTGTGTTTTGACTTGAACGTCATTCATCTCAACCAAGACTTGACCTGCTTGGACAGTTTCACCCTCTTTGACCAATATCTTATCAATAATGCCGCCTGTTTGGTGTTGAACGGCTTTACGGTTACTTGAAACCGTTACGGTGCCAGATAATGGGACACCTTTATCCAATGGCGCAAAGAAAGCCCATAACAAAAAACCACCGAATCCTGCGATGACGATAAACCAGCCTAGTCGTGTGTGTACTGAGTCGTCTGTATTAACTATTTCGTTGGGCGATTGCTCAATAGGGACGACATCAGTGGGTGTTTCCGTTTTATCAGCCAAAGGCTTCATATTTGTTCCTGTACAGTAATCAGATATTAGTTAAACGAAACATGAATTTTTGTTAATTTATGAAGCGCTTATGTCAACCACATTGACCGTTGGCGTTGCTGTCTCTTTTTGTGCGGTTTCTTTTTTTTCTTGTTTCTGGTTTAAGAGCGCTTGTTGCGTCTGTTTTTGTTGTTTGTTTAGTTCGGCCAATACTTGGTCAGTTGGCCCGAACATTTTGGCTGTGCCATCATGCAGCAATAATAATTTGTTGGTGACACTGATGATGCTGGTACGGTGCGTGATGAGAACAATCGATTTTCCTCGTTGACGTAAATCAATCAGAGCAGCTAATAAGGCTTGTTCACCGATATCATCTAGATTCGAGTTGGGTTCGTCCAATACAATGACTGATGGGTCGTCATACATTGCTCTAGCTAAACCAAGGCGTTGCTTTTGTCCGCCGGAAAGACCGGCACCGCCATCACCTAATGATGTGTCATAACCTTCTGGCATATTTAAGATCATTTCGTGAACACCGGCACGTTTGGCAGCTAAAATTACTTTGTCTGCGTCGATTTCACCAAAACGTGCGATATTTTCAGAAACGGTGCCGCTGAATAATTCAATATCTTGCGGAAGATAACCAACATGGGAGCCTAGCTCATCTTTGTTCCATAAGTAAACATCTGCGCCATCTAATCGCACCTTTCCACCAGCAGCAGGCCAGACACCAACCAGCAAGCGAGCTAATGTCGATTTGCCAGATCCACTGGGGCCAATAACACCGAGGACTTCACCGGCTGTAATTGAGAAGTTTAGTCCTTTAAGAACCGCTACTTTTGAGCCCGGCGGTGCTGCGGTAACGTTTTCAACAGCAATAATGCCCGTGGGTTTGGGTAGTGCCATGCCTGCTTCGCGCTCAGGATTGTTTTCTAGTAATTTGGTCAAGCGTTCATACGCACTTCGAGTGCTGCCAAATTGTTTCCATACACTGATGAGCAGTTGAACCGGTGCAATTGCACGGCCTAACAAAATTGAACCCGCGATCATCATGCCGGGTGAAATTTCGTTTTCTAATACGAGTAATGCACCTAACCCCAGCATGAGCGATTGCAATGCAACCGTGGATGACTTTGATATGGCGGTGACAACACCCGATTTTTCGCTGGCTTCGGCTTGAAGATTGAGGAATTTACTATGCAGTTTGTACCAACGGGCTTGAAGATTGGGCAGCATACCCATGGCTTCGATGACTTCAGCGTTACGTAAATTATTAGACGCCATATTTGTGGAAACAATTGCCATAGAATTGGCTTCTTCCAGCGGTTTACGGGATATTTTCTCATTGATGTAGGCCAATACGATGAGCACAGCTGTGCCGCATAATGCAAAAACACCTAGCCAAGGATGAAACAAGAAAATGACAAAGATATAGATTGGAAACCAGGGTGCATCAAAGAAAGCAAACAGTGCGTTGCCTGTCATAAATTGACGTATGCTCGTTAAATCCTTTAGAGCTTGCCCGGCATTGCCACCACCTTGTTTTAAGCTTTGCTCAAATGCGGCGGTGTAGACTCGTTTGTTTAATTTTGTATCAAGCTGCGCGCCAACACGAATCAAAACAAAAGTCCGCACGTATTCTAATGCACCCATGAAAATATAAGCGCCCAGCATAATGAGCGTTAACATTAATAAGGTTGTTTCATTACGGCTGGTTAATACACTGTCGTAGAGCTGCAACATATAAATTGCTGGCATGAGCATTAACATGTTGATGACGGCGCTGAATACGCCGATGGTGCGAAAAGACTTTTTAAAGCTGGCTAATACTTGTGCGACTTCATTCTGCGGAATTTTAAATTTTGATTTCATTTGCAAAAGTTGTGATTAACAAAATATGAGTCATAACGTTTCTTAAAACCAGCGACATGTCTTCTTTATATGCAAAAAGTAAGCAGAGAATACATTAAAATGTGATGTGTGTCACATTTTATCTGGATAAATTAACTTTTCTTTGTTTCCTGTGGTTTATTTACCAACTTTATCAATGCATCCGGGTTGGTAATAATCAAACGATGCGCGTCTTTTTTAATAATTCCTTGCTGCGCAAGCAGCAACAAGGTGCGTGTAACCGTTTCACGGCTGGTATTAATCATATTTGCAATTTCTTGATGGGTCGGAAGGTTTTCAACCGATTCTTGTTTTTCAGCATTTTTCTTTTTCATTAGCACTAAAAAGCTGAAAATACGTTTTGACGTGTTACTAATGCTGAGTAAATTGCGAAACTGTTGATCACGCCGTACTTTTTGTGCTAAGTGGTATTGAATTTGGTGAGCAACTGACGGTGAGTGTGAAAATAAATGTAATGCGATTGCGCTTGGCAAAAATGCGACAAGCACATCGTTGAGCGCAACGGCTGAAGACGTATGTACTGTATTATTAATCAGTGCAACTTCCCCAAAAAAATTACCCGGTGATAATAAACTTAATCCTGTGATACTACCTTGATCGGTTAAGTCTATAACCTGTATATTTCCTGAAAGTAGCAACAGCAAACTGTCATTACTTGCCCCTTTTTGTATGATTGCATCACGCCGGCTATAACACTGAATGACGAGCTGGTTTTTAACCAGTGCCATATCATCGCTAGTTAAGCCTTTCAATAATGGGATATTGCGCAAGTGAATGGTGATATTGGCTTTGTCTTTGCTAGGCACAGGAATTGCGGGCGCATCGGTCGAAGGCGACGAAATAGGCGCATCTTCCAATGAAACAGATAGTTTTTTGTTTTTGCTGGCCATTAAGTTTTTAAAGGTAGGTCCTTTGGCTCAAGCTTAAATAATCGCGGTGAAAAATTAAAATCCTGTGTTGCATCAGAGCTGTCAAATGTCAGATTTGTATTCATTCGTTCTGCCATGGCTGTTGTCCAGTGGCGATAACGTGGTAACCTGCAAATACAGCTAATGGCGATTTTAAAAACCCAGTGGGGTATCGTTATCAAACGAGGCGTGCGCTGAAAAGCTGCAAAGACTTGATTTACCATGTCACGATAAGACAAAGTTTCTCCGCCACTTAGATTATAAGCTTGATTTGCAATGCCTGAGGAAGAAAGCACGCTAAAACATGCTATAGCAACATCTTCTGCATGTATTGGTTGACGTAGGCCTTTGGCTGGCCCAAATAATGGAAAAAAACCAAACCGCTGAATAAATCGTGCAATTTCAGTGATGTTTTTATCTCGACCTAAGCCATAAATGAGCGTAGGACGTAAAATAATCCAATCAATGCCATTAGCCATTGCCCATTTTCGTAAACGCGTTTCATGCTCCTGCAAACGTTGTGCCGTCAGTTGTTCGGCTGGGTCAGAAGAGTTGCGCTTAGTGAAACGACTGGTTGATGACAATACGATGATTCGCTGTGCACCATGAGCTAATAATAGGTTGAAGTGATCAGGTAAAGTCCAAATAGGCGCAACACAAATCCATAACGGGATTGTTTTTGCTGTCATATTTTTAGTGTTAACAAGTTGGTGCCAAGTTACTTGGTTGTCGTCTTGTTTTATTACCCGACGAGAAAAAGCCGTGATATGGCAGTTCTTCTGTTTTAATTGCAGTAATAGGCATTCTCCAACTAAGCTGGTTGCACCAAGTAGCCC
>JAJFJH010000162.1 GCA_021774155.1 Nitrosomonas sp. | reverse complement strand
ACTTTTATCACCAGACTCGATAGACTTTCTTATACTCTTAAGAGCAGTACGTAATTTTGAACGCAAACCAAAGTTATGCTCACGTCTCTTAACCGTCTGTCTCGCACGCTTTCTAGCTTGTGCACTATTGGCCATAGAAATTCCTTAGTCCTATCAATACAGAAAACCGCGAATGTTACGATCAATCCAAATATATTGCAAGTTTTGAGTAAAAAAATAGAAATTATTCCCTTGGCTCATATTATATTCATTGATGCGTCACTTTAACGCTGATATAAAAAAAACCGCCTTAAGGCGGTTTTTTTAAGTTAAGACAGTTAATTTTTCTTATATAACAATCTAGTCAACGATGACTTGTTGCAATTTAAGATCACTCTTCTTCATCGGTGTCGTCGTCTTCTGACTCAACCTCGTCCTCGTTAGCCTCCATTTCATCCACTTCTGCTTCTTCATCTACCGCGACTTCCTCGGCGTCGTTATCTTCTTCAACCACGGGCTCAGCAAACACCGGCTCAGAATCACGTGGCGCAAAAGCAGACGGCGGTGGCTTATCCATTGGATGACCATCAAGACTTTTCTTTCCTTCACAAGCAGTCAAAACCAATAAGGCAACTGCTGATATTACTATTAAAATATATTTCAAATCATATCTCCCATTTAAGTTAAAAGTATTCTAGCACACCCCAATAAAAAACCGCTCTATGAAAGAGCGGTTTTTTTATTGGCTCAACTACAAAAGCCAATACACACTACACCACTTACTTCTGACCGGCGTCAGCGCCTAATCTTTCACCGGACTCAGGATCTACATACGAGCTTGGTGGATATTGACCCGGCTTCCCGTCGCCTGTTTGGCTTTCGCAACCAACTAGAAACAAAACGACTAATGCAGCAGCAAAGAGAGAGTACTTCATTTTTAGTCTCCTATATTAATAAAATTTATGACGTTTAGAACCATACTACTAAAGTCCTTAGGCCTGTCATTTTTTTTAAAGGCCTCATTCTTAATAACAGAATTAATATGCCCTGTCCAGAAATTTTATTTATAGGCTTTTACATTAAAAATGAAATTATAATCAGTTCATCTCACTAATCAATAAGATATAACCACACCGATACCATTGATAAAAAAGGTCACTGATTTCCTGGCTAACTTCTTCTTCTATTAATAACTTCTTTTTATTTGCAAAGGTTTCTAGTAAGCAGCGGGAATCATCACCAACAATAAACTCATCGCCGTTTATGTAAAAAATATTTTTTCTTGCCAATAATTGGCTTTTCAAATCTAATCGCACCCCCACCTCCACAACTTGGCTCATAAATTTCTCTTGCGACAGCGGATTTACTGGTGGATCAAAGAAAATATGCGGCTTTGGTTCCGTAAGATAAATACCTAGAAATTTTTCCACATCAGCATTATCCCATTGGATATCACTCAATATCGTGCTCGTTTTATGCAGCATTGATGCACTAATTTCTGATGGACTTGATTGCAATGCCAAATCCGGATCACTATACCGACCATCAATGCATATATGATCTTGCAAATAGATGAGAAATTGTTCACATATTTCTTGATGGCTAGGCGCTCTAAAACCTACGGAGTAGGTCATACAATCATTCTCCGCCACGCCATTATGAGCATAATTCGGCGGCAAATAAAGCATATCACCAGACTCCAGCACCCACTCTTGCTCTGGACTAAAGTCACGTAAAATCTTTAAAGGTATATCGTCGATTAAATCATTATTCTGTTGTGCGGATATCTGCCAACGTTTGGATCCCATACCTTGCAATAAGAAAACATCGTAAGAGTCAACGTGAGGACCAATTCCACCGCCTTTTGGAGAGAAACTAACCATTAAATCATCTAGTCGAGCATATGGAATAAAACTAAAATGATGCAGCAAATCACGCGCCGCCATGAGGTAGTGATTTACATCATGAACCAACAGCATCCATTGTTTATTAACCAAACTTGCAAAATCAGCAACTGTTAACATGTCACTTTGGACATCCCACTCACCGTCTTCACGTGTAATCAAGCGTGACTGCGAGCTATCTTGACAAGCAAGACTAACCAGCTCGTCAACTGTCAGCAATCCAGCAAACCCCGGAAATACATTCCGCACCAACAATGGTTTCTTTTGCCAATAATCTCGCAGAAAAGTTTCGTGTGATATGTCCCCCAGTGATATTGTTTTCATGATCTTAATGTTTTTTATTTTTGACCCCACAATTTTTCCAGGGCCTTATCCCGACCACAATTATTTCGATAATAAGAATACCTAAGTGGATTTTTTAGATAATAATCTTGATGGTATTCTTCTGCTTTATAAAATACTGACGCAGGTAGAATCTCTGTCACGATGGGCTCATTGAAACGATTTGAAGCTTGCAAAGCTGCTAACGATTCCTCAGCTTGTTTTTTCTGTGCCGCATTATGATAAAAAATCACTCCGCGGTATTGCTCGCCGATATCACAAAACTGCCGGTTAGGTGTTAGCGGGTTAATGGTTAGCCAGAAGGCTGACAGCAATTCAGAAAAGTCTGTTTTATTTGCATCAAAACGTACCTGCACCGCCTCTACATGTCCCGTTTTCCCCGCCACCACCTGCTCATACGTTGGGTTCTTGACTGACCCACCAATATAACCTGATGTTGTTGAAATAACACCGGGTAATTTATCAAAGTCAGACTCCGTACACCAAAAACATCCACCAGCAAATGTTGCCATCTCCAAATTGTCTGTCGAATTTGTCTCACTAACGGACATCACATCCCGAGCATCAATCTGATCGCATGCCACAATCACGACAACTAACATCGCACAGAACACCCAACAAACCAATCCATTCAAGCGTAACAGTGCATTTATCTTCATATCACTAACTCCTAAGGTCAGGCAGTGCATCCGATCGTAAAACAAATTGCAGCGCAAGACCATTGTTACACCAACGCTCTTTACGTGGCAATGGACCATCATTAAACACATGACCTTGATGGCCGCCACATCGTGCACAATGATATTCAGTACGTGGAATAATCATTTTTATATCGCGTTTAGTACCGATATGCCCAGCGAAAGGTTGCGTAAAACTTGGCCATCCGGTTCCACTTTCGTACTTATATTTACTTTCAAATAATGGCAAAAAACAAGCTGCACAAACATAGGTGCCATCGCGCTTTTCTTGGTTTAAATGACTACTACCAGGCAATTCCGTTTCTTCTTTAAATAAAACTCGAAAAGATTCTTCTGAAACAGTGCCACGCCATGCTTCAGGCAACTTCTCCAATGGCACAATAGCAATCGAATCGACATAGTTGGCGACGGCATGTTCATGTCCGATAGCTACAATCAAAGGTAATGTAGCCGCCGCAGCAAAACCTTGTAGAACTGTCCTTCGCTTCATAGTGACTCCTCTTCTCTTAGTAATAAGCAACTCACCATTTCATCTTTATTTTAAACAAAATCATTGCCTAAACGCTATAGCCCACACTAAAATCTCCAAAAAAATGGCTAAATAGGGGCACTCATGCATGCAGGCCCACACTCAAATCCTGTATCATTACAACTTTAGGATTATAACTTAGGCTACATGAAAATTACCTTCCTGGATTTCGAGCAAAATATCGCCGAATTTGAAGCGAAAATTGAAGAATTGCGCTTCGCTCAAGATGACTCTGCTCTCGATATTTCATCTGAGATTGCACGTTTACAGGCAAAAAGTCAGTCGCTTACAAAAAATGTGTACTCAAAATTAACACCTTGGCAAATATCTCAGGTTGCACGTCATCCCCAGCGGCCTTACACCCTCGATTATATTGAGAATCTTTTTACAGACTTTGAAGAACTACATGGTGATCGAAATTTTGCTGACGACCATGCAATTGTTGGCGGACTTGCACGTTTTAATGGTCAAACAGTAATGGTGATTGGCCACCAAAAAGGGCGCGACACTCGCGAGAAAATACTCCGCAATTTTGGCATGCCAAAACCTGAAGGTTACCGTAAAGCCATGCGATTGATGCATTTAGCAGAACGGTTCTCTATACCACTGTTTACATTTATTGACACACCAGGCGCTTATCCCGGCATTGACGCAGAAAAACGCGGTCAATCAGAAGCTATTGGCAAGAACCTCTTTGTTCTTGCTGGCTTAAGAGTGCCTGTCGTCTGCATTATTATTGGTGAAGGCGGTTCTGGTGGTGCGCTAGCGGTTGCTGTTGGTGATGATGTACAAATGCTTCAATACTCAACCTATTCTGTCATTTCACCCGAAGGCTGTGCATCTATCCTATGGAAAAGCGCTGATAAAGCGTCTGATGCTGCAGAAATTATGGGTATTACGGCTGAGCGGCTTAAAGATGCCAAACTCATTGATGGCATTATTGAAGAACCCATCGGCGGCGCTCATCGTAATTATTCAGCGACCATGCAATCAGTGCGGAATGTATTGCAAGATTCTTTGAGAAAATTGCAAGATCATTCCATAGAAACACTGTTAAAAATACGCCTAGAACGACTAATGGGATATGGCACATTCAAGGAAATCAAAGTCGAATAGCCTTCTTGATTACCTAAAAGAGACGCTGCATGTTCATGTAAAGCCAAGCAGCCACCTTATTGTTGCATTAAGTGGCGGCATAGACTCTGTTGTCCTACTAGACGCATTGGTTAGATATTCCAAACCGATGCAGTTTACGCTTTCTGCAACCCATGTTGATCACGGCATTAGTGAAAATTCAGCATATTGGGGTGATTTTTGCTCACAGCTGTGTGACGCCAAAAACATCCCTATTTCGATTACCCGTTTAAAGGTTAAAAACAAACCAGGAAAAAGCCTCGAAGCTGTTGCCCGAGACGCGCGCTATCAAGTATTTAATCGTCTAGCAGCTGATTATATTGTATTGGCTCAACATCAGGATGATCAAGCAGAAACACTATTACTACAATTATTGCGCGGTGCAGGGGTTAAGGGCCTAGCCGCCATGCCTATCATCAGAGCACAGGCATCAGATACAGCACCACAAATACTAAGACCCTTACTCCAAGTCTCGCGCCATGAGATTGAAGATTATGCGACTCAAAACCAACTTAGCTGGATAGAAGACGAAAGCAACGAAAATACACTTTTCAATCGCAATTACTTACGCCATGAAATTTTCCCGCAGTTAGAGAAACGTTATCCCTCTTGTAAAACAACATTTACACGAACTAGTCGTCATCTTGCTGAAGCGTCTGTTCTTTTAGATGAGCTTGCCATGCTTGATATAAAAGACTGCTCTCAGGGAAAAAAAATTCAAATTGATCTTTTATCCAAGTTAAGTTTTTCCCGCGCAAAAAATTTATTACGTTTCGCTTTCTCACAACAGAGTGTAACGCTTCCCAGCACAGCGAAACTAGAAAACCTATTGCATCAGTTACTATCCTCATGTTCAGACACCAACTTAAAAATCCCACTGGATAATTTAGAAATTCGCTGCTATAAGGGTGCCATTAATATTATTCCTAAAAAGCCAGCTTCTCATGAAAAACTGATTTATATCTGGCAAGGTGAGGAACAATTAACACTTAATCACTTGAATGGATCCATTAACTTCGAGCGAACAAAAAATGCTGGAATTAATCTTCAAAAATTAACCCAGCAACCTGTAGCCATTCGTTTACGCCAAGGTGGCGAACATATTCAGCCTGATAGTAAACGCCCACGTAGAAGTCTAAAAAATTTGTTACAAGAAGCAGCTATCCCACCCTGGGAACGTTGCGTAATACCGTTATTATTTAGCGGAGAGCAGCTTGTATGGGTGCCTGGCATCGGAATAGATTGTGAGTTTCAAGTCTTACCGGGAGAATTTGGACTTAATCCAACCTGGCAACCTAATGAATAAACAACATAAATAATTAAAATTACCAAGGAAATATAATGATATTAGTAACAGGTGGCGCAGGTTTTATTGGGGCTAATTTTATATTAGACTGGTTCACTCAATCTGATGAGCCAATTGTTAATCTAGATAAACTCACCTATGCAGGGAACCTACAAAGTCTTGCGACACTTGCTAATAACCCAAGACATATTTTTGTGCAAGGCGATATTGGTGATAGTCAACTGGTCTCACGCTTACTTGAAGAACATCAACCACGCGCAATCATCAACCTTGCGGCAGAAAGCCATGTTGATCGCTCAATTATTGGCCCTGAAGATTTCATTCAAACAAACATTCTTGGCACATTTAGATTATTAGAGAATACCCGCTCTTATTGGGACCAATTACAAGCACAGGCAAAACAAAACTTCCGTTTTCTGCATGTTTCAACTGACGAGGTTTATGGCTCCTTATCTGCCGAAGCCCCTGCCTTTACTGAAACACACCGCTATGAGCCTAGCAGTCCGTATTCTGCCAGTAAGGCTTCAAGTGATCATTTAGCCCATGCCTACCACCATACCTATGGTTTGCCCGTATTAACAACCAATTGCTCCAATAACTACGGGCCTTATCAATTCCCAGAAAAGCTGATTCCATTAATGTTTGTTAATGCCTTATCTGGAAAGCCCTTGCCAATATATGGTGATGGTTTGCAAATCCGTGATTGGCTGTATGTCACCGACCACTGCAGTGCCATTCGTCGCGTTCTGGATGCTGGCTCACCTGGAGAAACCTATAATATTGGTGGCTGGAATGAGAAACCCAACATCGACATTGTAAAAACAATTTGTAGCGTATTAGAACAATCACACCCAGAATCAAATTTCTTGAATCAAATTACATACGTCAAAGACCGACCTGGGCATGATGTTCGTTATGCCATTGATGCCCGAAAGATTGAGCGTGAATTAAACTGGAAACCAGTTGAGACCTTTGAAACCGGCATCCAGAAAACAATCCAATGGTATTTAGATAATCAGGAATGGGTCACTAACGTCCAGACTGGTGAATACAGAAAATGGATCGAAACTAATTACACTAATTCTAATCAATGAAAATCCTGTTATTCGGAAAAAATGGCCAAGTCGGCTGGGAGTTACAACGCAGCCTTTTACCCCTTGGCGATCTCATAGCACTGGATAGAAATAGTCCAGAATTATGTGGTGATTTAACAAATCTTGAAGGTATAGCCGAAACCATTCAGAAAGTCGCGCCAAATATCATCATCAATGCTGCCGCCTATACCAATGTCGACAAAGCTGAAGAAGAACAAGATTTAGCATGTACTATAAATACAGAGGCGCCTGGTATCTTGGCAAACGAAGCAAAGAAACTAAACGCTTGGTTTGTTCACTACTCTACAGACTATGTTTTTGATGGCAATGGCAGCAATCTCAAAAAAGAATGTGACTCAACCGCACCGTTAAATGTCTATGGCAAAACTAAACGAGATGGCGAAGAGTTAATTTTCACTTCAAATTGTCATCATTTAATTTTCCGCACAAGTTGGGTATATGGTGCTTATGGAAATAATTTTATCCGAGCAATGCTCCGTCTAGGTAAAGAACGAGACAACCTAAAAGTTGTCAATGACCAGATTGGCGCACCAACAGGTGCTGAATTACTGGCAGATATAACGGCGCATACCTTACGGACAGCACTACAACACCCGGATGCGGACGTATCAGGTCTATATCATTTAGCCGCAAGTGGGTGCACTTCATGGCATACCTACGCTCGTTTAATATTTGAGCAAGCTCAGAAACTTGGTATTGAACTCAAGATACAACCCAACCAATTGATATCAATACCAAGCAATGAGTTTCCGACATTAGCCAAACGACCACTCAATTCCCGCCTGAATACTCAGAAACTACAAACCACTTTCAACATCAATTTACCATCGTGGGAAACACCTGTCAGGCGTACTGTAACCGAGATTTTAGGTAGCAACTCACAGCTAAACAACTCTACATAAATGAGCAATATGCGAAAAATTGTCGAATATTTCACGATGTCATAATACTGTAACAATCTTGTAATAACCTTGCCTCTGTCGTTTAATTATACAGAGGCAGAATGAAACCACTTCTATTAATAACAAGAAGGAATAGGTTAATAGTTACATCTATTATTGCCTTATCCCTATTTGGCAGCTTAACACTGTCAGCACACGCACTGGTTTTGTATGTTGACCCAGAAACTGAACAAGTTTACACATCTCCTGGTAAGAACCGGGTTAAGTTGGGTAAATTTAAACAAGTCGACAAAGAAGAGGCGAAGCAATCTCCGACTGAACTCAAGGCTCTCAATAAAGAACTGGATCATAAATTAATCGAACTCAAGGCAGTAGAAAAACGCCTTGATGAACAACAAGAAGCGATCAAGCTCTCTGCACAAAAAATTGAAGAAACAACAGCTAAAGAAACAACACCGAAAACAGAAGAAAAGAAATGGTATGATCGAATTAGTATTGGCGGTTATACACAATTTCGACAAGGTGCTGGTTTATCAGGCGATTTTTCGAACTTGTCATCTCCAGGTGACAAAGCCATCGAAAAAGACACCAACTTCTACGTTCGTCGTGCACGTTTAGTTTTTCAAGGCGAAATTAGCGACCATTTAAAACTGTATATGCAAACCGAATTTGCTGGTGGAACCATTGGCGTTCGTGACATGTATGGTGACATCTACTTCGATAAGAAAAAAGAATTTCGTATTCGTCCTGGTCTATCAAAGATTCCAAACAGCTTTGAATTACTTCAGTCGAGTAGAAATCGGTTAGCGTTAGAGCGGGCAGATGCTTTAAGTAGCGGAGTCCGTAATGAACGTGATACGGGTATATTCTTTTATTGGACACCTCAACACATACAAGAACGTTTTAAATTCTTAAGTAAAGGACTTAAAGGTTCGGGCGATTATGGAGTCATCGGTTTTGGTGCCTATACAGGTCAAGGAATTAACAATCGAGACAAAAACGATAATGTTCATATTGCCGCACGTATAACCTACCCATTCCAATTTAGTAATGGGCAAATCTTCGAGACAGGTGTGTATGGTTATACTGGAAAATTTGTTCCAACAGTCGGAACCAATGCAGACGCTGGCATACTAGCTAACCCAACCTTTAACAAAAAAGGTTATCGTGACGAGCGGATCGGCGTTCACGCCATACTCTATCCACAACCGTTTGGCTTACAGTCAGAATGGAACTGGGGCCAATCACCACAGCTAAGCTCAGACTTCTCACAAATTGAATCAGGCAACATCAATGGTGGTTATGTCCAAGCAATGTATAAGATTGATAATCGTTGGGGTACGTGGATCCCGTATGTGAAATGGCAGAAATATAATGGTGCAGAGAAAGACACTACCAATACGCCATTCAGTCGCGTAAGAGAAACAGAAGTTGGGCTAGAGTGGCAGGTAAACGAACAAATAGAATTGGTTGCTGCTTATGCGAACATGGAAAGAACCAACGTCAACACCCTACACCATGTTAAAAACGCAAACATAATGCGCTTTCAGCTACAATGGAAATATTGATCATAGTGTAATGTGTGCGAGTTCAGAATTGTTCTAAATCAGAACAAGTCTGAACTAACTAACGTAGCTCCCAACCTTTACTAAAGATATCTAGAAAAACGCCACTAAAACGTCTAGCAAAACGATCAGCAAAACCTTGCTTCGCAGTAAAATCTACAACTCGCTCAGTCATAATTATTTCTCTGGCTACAAAATGAGTGCTGCCTATTGCATCAGCCAAACCTAACTCAATACTTTTTTGACCCGTCCAAATAACGCCACTATATATTTCAGGCGAATCAACAAGACGATCACCTCGACCTTGCTGTACTACTTTAATAAACTGATCATGAATTTCTCCCAGCATAGTTTGAGCGTGCGCTAAATCATGTGAGTCTGGTGGAGAAAATGGGTCGAGGAAGCCTTTACTTTCGCCTGCAGTAAGTAAACGCCGTTCAATACCAAGCTTGTCCAGCGTACCAGTAAAGCCAAAGCCATCCAATAAAACACCAATTGAGCCGACAAGACTTGCTTTATCCACATAAATTAGATCTGCAGCAGCGGCAACATAATATCCACCAGATGCACATACATCACCGATTACAGCATAAAGCGGGATTTCAGGATTAATTGCTCGCAAACGACCAATTTCATCATTAACAATACCAGCTTGCACTGGACTCCCACCCGGACTATTAATATGTAAAATTACACCTTGCGTATTCTTATCGTTAAAAGCCTCACGTAAACTTTTTGTAATATTATCGGCGCTACTGACACTATCAGGCGCAATAATGCCATCAATATTTATTAACGCCGTGTGCTTACCAGATGAACCAAGTGAACCCTCGCTATTGAACCAACCAAGCCACATAAAAAGTAAAACAAAAAGATACGTAAATGTAAGCATTTTAAATAAAACGCTCCAGCGGCGCGCACGACGCTGTTCACTTATCGAAGACATCGCTATTTTCTCTAACAACTGTCTTTGCCAAATTTCATTATTGTCTTCAGAGTTAGACATAACCACACATCCTTAAAAACGAATAGACACAAATTAACAACAAGTTAAAAACTCATTTACTCACATACATCATATAACAGAAACATAACACTTATATGATACGATAAAGAAACAAAACACATTAGCAGAACACAAGTATATTTCTTTCTATACATTTAAAGAAACAAACATCAAAAAAAAACCCCCATTCAAGGAATGAGGGTAATTTAAGGTGCCTGGCGGTGACCTACTTTCACATGCGTATACACACTATCATCGGCGCAACTTCGTTTCACAGTTCTGTTCGGGATGGGAAGATGTGGATCCAAAGCACTATGGCCGCCAAGCGAAACTTTTTGTAATGAACTTAGTTTTGTTTCACTACATTTGGAAGAAGTAAATATATTTTCTTAGATTAGATTAACTACCTTTTTTACAAATTCGTATATAACTTAAAGTTATAGGATCAAGCCTCACGGTCAATTAGTATCGGTTAGCTTAACGTATTACTACGCTTCCACACCCGACCTATCAACGTTGTAGTCTTCAACGAACCTTAAGGGGGGTTT
>JAJFJH010000161.1 GCA_021774155.1 Nitrosomonas sp. | reverse complement strand
TGCAAAAGAGGAATATCGTTTGACTTAATGAATTACTTTGCTACAATGCACTCCTTCAGACGCGGGGTGGAGCAGTCTGGCAGCTCGTCGGGCTCATAACCCGAAGGTCGTAGGTTCAAATCCTGCCCCCGCAACCAGCTTGTCCTGTTCAGATAGGTCAAGCGTATTGCACTCTCCCGCAACCATTTTGTCCTTGCAAATCAAGGAAGTTGCAGTTTGGGTCTCATTTTCACCAGGATTATCCTGCTTACCAGTTGGATGACCTTCATTTTCAGTCATCATTTTTACCTGCTGCAATAAAGTATCATTTTTATCGATTCTTTTTTGCTTGCCTGCCGAAACAGTTAATATTCCAGCTAGGTCGCCATGCAGATCAATAGCGTAATCTGTACCATTTTCTTTCGGAGTCAGTATAATTTTATTAATAAGGCTTCTGAGCAGTTCTGCGGCTTGTGCTCTGGTATCTTCCTTATTAAGTGATTCTCTGAGCGCATTAACCTCATTTTGATAACGCATGGACATATTGGGATGTAAAAGCACAGGCGCTTCTTCTTTTCCTTCCAGAAAACCTTCCAGTTCTTCTCTACGCTCAACAATCTTATTCATTGGCCCTTTTATTTCTGTGCCTGACACACCATCTTTGATGGCCTGAATAAGTTTTTCTTTTTCAACTTCCAATTTTTTCAATTCTTTTCTATAGCGATTAATAGCTGCATTGCGAGTACTGCGTAGCTCATTAATGTGATTTGTATATTCGTTACAAAATACTTCCACAAGATCAGGTGTCATTAAATGATGTTGTAGCGCCTCTAGAATAGTGTGCTCTAGATTGTCCTGCTTAATCGTCAGCCGATTGTCGCAGGTGCCTTTATTTCTCGAAGTTGAACAACCATAGCGGTCAGCCGAGACTTTACTCATACCGCCACCACAACAGCCACAAGCCAGTAAAAATGAAAACAGATTTTTAGGTCGTTGTTTTGCCCAGAATTGGGGTTTGCTATCCAATACTTTTTGGCGTGATTTAGCTTGCTCCCAGAGGTCTTGGTCTACAATTCGTAAGCGCGGTACTTCCGTGATTTTCCATTCTTCTTCTGGGTTTAAACGGGCAAGCCGTTTGCCAGTATCAGGGTCTTTGATAAATTTTTGACGATTCCAGATCAATCTACCAATATAGAGCTCATTGTTTACAATGCCTGTACCGCGTCTTCTATTTCCGTAGATTGTGCTGGCACCCCATGCTTTTCCAGATGGGCAAGGTATAGCTTGTTTATTAAGGCTTGCTGCTATTTTCTTGGGAGAAACACCGGCAGCATAATCACGAAATATCTGCCGGATAATTTCGGCTTCTTCTTCTATAATTTCACGATCCCCTCTGATGGCTTCACCGTTGCTATCAAATTGTTTGACGACAAGATAGCCATAACACAGACCACCGCCTGATTTACCTTTTTCAATTCTGCCACTTAAGCCCCGATGGGTTTTTGCAGCCAAGTCTTTGAGGAACAAGGCGTTCATTGTGCCTTTGAGCCCGATATGGATATCGCTTACTTCACCCTCCGACAAGGTAATGATCTTGCTATCTGCAAATATTATGCGTTTATATATTCCGGCGATATCTTCTTGATCACGTGAGAGGCGATCAAGCGCTTCTGTCAGAACAATATCAAATTTGCCTGCCATCGCATCTTGCATCAGCATCTGGATACCTGGGCGCATTAAACTAGCCCCGCTAATACCATGATTGGTATAGGTGTTGATTATCTTCCAACCTTCGTGTTTAGCACGTTCGCTGCAAATTCGTATTTGATCTTCGATAGACGCATCGCTTTGAAGATCACTGCTATATCTGGCATAAATGGCAACTTTTTGCATGTTACAACTCCGTATCTGACTTTTGTGACAAGGATGTTGTGCTTTTCAAATGATGCTTGTAGTCTTCTTTTGCGCAACGACGGGCAAGCAAACGCACAACATCAACAATCCTCGGATCAATATTATGACTCGAATTGCGCGTGGATTTCCACTTTTTATCCTGCTTGGATTGTTGCTTGTCAGTCAATGAAAACATCCTTTAATGAATGGACTCTGCACAGATTTGTGTCAGTTTCATAAAAAATATCGATAAAAGCGCCAGAAAGTGCGATGTGCAAAATTGTTGCTGCCAGAAATGAATTGTATGTAAAGCAACGAGGCGCTTTTTCCATATTACAACCTAAGGTATTAATAAATCCTTAAGCGCCACCGTTGCTTTTGCTTATTACTGCTCAGGATTCATATCCTGCTTTTGCGTTTGTTGACGCTCGGCCCTCATGCGCTCCAGTTCTTCCCTAGATCGCAGTGCAATTTTGCCGTCAATCGGTAGCGCATTAAGTTGAAGGGATAGGCCACCATCTTTGGCTGGCCAAGCAGCACCTATTTTTTGCCAGTGATCTTTATCGTCATTACCCGTTTCAACGCTGTAGGCAATGTGACTAGGTAGCTTGGGTTTGTTTTCAGTAAAATCATCACTCATGGTTCTAGCTCCTTCTTGGTATGGTTGAAATGCGCCTTCACCAGCCCTTCATGGCTGGAGAAGCTTTGTTCGTAACGCATCTTTTGCAATGCACCTTGCAAGGTGCGCTCACCTTGCATGATCTTTCTTTCTCGTACAGCTTCGAGCGTGGATACCACACGGGTCTGAACGGGCCCGCCAATGGTGTATTCCAATTGCGCATTCTTGCGCATACGCTCAGCGCGAAGCTGGTCGAGCATAGTTTTGGTAATCATGTCTGTTACGCTTTAAGGAATAATCGCCGTGAATGTTGCCCCGGCCTGTTCAGCCCAGTGCACCCATTCATTACGAATAATTCTGACGGCTTGAGGAGGTAATCCAGCGCCAAGCCCATAAAATGTCAGCGAGCATCCGTTCAAATCAACATCCGGTTTTGGTAAACCTTTCTTGCCTTGCAGTAATTGATTACCATCAACGTAAGACGAAGATTCAATGCCATCTGTCACCACAAGAACTACGCTGTTATCAACTGAAATGGTTTAATGCAACAGGACACTTCTAGAGGCAGATTTATAATGTCATTAGAGGTGAATATGAATACACAAACAAAACGAGTGAATCC
>JAJFJH010000017.1 GCA_021774155.1 Nitrosomonas sp. | reverse complement strand
CGGCATCGGCAGAAATTAATTCTAATTCGCTGCCGCCGGCTAATCGTAACTGTGCGTTAAAGAAAGATGATGATGCGCCATTGAGCACCTCAACGACTGGTAGATCGATAATGCCTGATGCGGGATCATAGCTTGCTGTTGTCTCAGCATGTCCATTAAAAGCAACCGTGCTTAGCATCAGTGCCGTCACGATTTGTAGCTTTGTTTGAAATTGTTTTAATTGGTTCATAGTTTGACCTCAGTATTAATTGATGTATTTTGGTGTTACCAATTTATCAATTAAATATGACAGGCATATGACATTTAAATGAAAGAAATATGACATACTTGGCCTGGACATTGCGCCAGTCGCTGAGATCTAATGTACTGGTGCAATGTCCAGGTTCGGGGCGCTCTTAGAATTGTCGAAGGACTGCTGGTTGAATAGACTGCATTATTTCCAGCAAAGCACTTTTATGTCGTTAATCGGGTGGCGAACTTATCATCAAGCTTGACTCCACTGGTTCTCAGATTCGCACCACAATGAGCTGTGGTTTGTTCATTTTGTACAAAGTAATGCTTCAAGCTTATGATGCTGATTACGGCTGAATCAGACGTTTTACTTGCGTATTAACGAAATAGTATTAGTGATATATCAAAAACAGGTTTGATTCCCCTTTGGTGAATCCACCTTTGTATATGCACTATGCAATGCCTGTTACCATTGATTGGTGTTACTTGAAAATAGATAAAAAGACTAGATTGTATCCAGCTTATTCACCTGGATACTTTGGCGGCCTACTAGTTTAAATTATAATATCAATGAGTTAATGTTTTAAATAGAACGCAAGTGAATAAAAAAGAGGAAGTTTTATAATAATGTTTATGAAGATTTATTTTTCATAAACATACTGTTATATGGGAAAGGAGAGTCCGTGAGTAATCCCGGTTCAGATGATTCATTAGTCGAGTGGAATCGACTAAATAAAGAAAATGCAGAACACGGCTTTGTGTCAGCTCTGTATCAAAGCATGACAGAAACTTCACCCTTGGTGGACAAGTTTTCTTTGTGGCTACTTGCTGGAACTGGTGCTACCGGCGCACTCCTCATTACACAGATAAAATCTGTATTACCATTTCTAACTCAGCAAGGTTTTAAGGTTTGCCTAGTTATCCTTGTTACATCAGCTGTCATAGGCTTTGTGGCTAAGTATTCTTCTCTTCGCTGTGAAATACAAAGCAATTTTCAGTCAAAGTTTACTGAACTTATTAAACCTGTTCTCGATAAGCACGAACAAGATGAAGGTACTATTCAAGAGTACGCAGAACAACAGGGAATAGAGTTACAAACGGATATAAATTTAGCCTCAATAATGGAGGAGTTTTCTAGGCCGTTTCCTTTCTGGGTCAAGTGGTTAATATCCAGAAAAATCGAAAAAACATCAGGCGATCGTCAAGCTGGCTTCCATATCGCAGTTAAGGCCTATATGTCACAGCTACGCTGGACATTACTGCAAGCCGTTCTGTTTTTAGTATTTATGCTAACCGCAGCATGGTACGCAAATGCCAGATAACAAATTTGTCAACGATCGCCCTTCGGGCTGGACAGCCTTAAGCGTGGCTTCGCCACAAGGCTGCCCATTACAAAGGCGTTAGCACCCGTAAATATTTCACGAAGGAAATACTTAATGGAAGTAAGGCCAGATCTCAATGATGTAAAAGCCCTAATAAGTCGTTTACTTTCTATAGGCGAGGAATATAGAAACAAAGATAAGTGGTGGGCTCATTTAAAAAACAATGAAGATTGGGGTCAGACTGTTTGGCCTATTAGCGATGGGCTAAAAAAAGCGAAGATAGAGAGAGTCTATGCTGATGGTCGAGATATGGGGCTGTTTATGTCAGATGCATTGGCAGCAATAAACTATGACATAACTACATATCCAACGTTAACCAGCATTGTTAAAAGATTTGAAAACACTTGGGTCTATAAGGACCTGCAATATGTAATTGATGAAGCTCAAGAGGCTTTTAATGAATTATCACTAAATTCGTGGGCATTTAGTCAAATGATTACTGCTTTCGAGGAGCAGATGAACTTAGCAGAAGTTGTCAAACAAACACTCTCGCTATTAGAGAAATCAAATTTATACAAATTGGAGAATGGACTGCTCGTGGAAGATGAAAAGCCAAGCATTAATATTCAAAATGTAAGTAATAGCAATATTGCTTTCCAATCTGATGGCGCACAACAATCAATTTCTAGAAATGAGCAGGTTTTCGAAGATCTGCTTGCAGTGATTAAGTCTTCAGATATTGAAAGTAAAGAGCCATTAATTACTGCTGTCGAAGATATGCAGGCGGAAAGTAAGACTGGCTCAATAGGCGATTCATACAAAGCTTTTATTGGCGTCGCAGCGAATCATATGACTTTGATAGCACCATTTATTCCCGCACTTACGGCAATGATGTAAGTGCTAACAAGTAAAGGCAGCGGACGCATAAATGCGCCGCTGCTTTAGGCGTTAGTTGCACCAAAATCTGAAATAGGAGAATAAATGGAAATCTCAATCGAAAAAGAAGTAGAAGCGCCGACATTTCATGACGAAAAGCCTATTCATATCGCCCGTTTTTACCAATTAGTGAAGCACTTTTTTCAAAGAAAACTCTCAAATTTGATGAGTGGATTTCACGAAGTTACGATAGAAGATAAGTCGTGAATTCTTTTCCAGGGCACAACCTTAGCCGTTTCACGCTGTTGCCCTTGAGCACCGCCATAGACCAAAGCCGCTGGCCCCACTGAATCACCTGCTAGCTTTTGAAATTTTTTGAGGCTGTCAAAAAAGTCAGAAGCGACAGTCTGGCCAGATTTTATCTCAATGGGTAAAAGCTTGTCGGCCTGTTCAATCAGAATATCTACCTCATGTCCTGAGCTGTCGCGCCAGAAATAAAGGTTAGAAGACAAGGCATTGTTGAATCGATATTTTAAAAACTCAGATACGACCCATGTCTCGAACAATTGCCCTCGCGCCGGGTGTGTCATTAATTGGTCGGTAGTTTGTATATTCAAAAGCCGGGCTGCCAGACCAGAATCATGAAAATACAGTTTTGGCGACTTAATCAGACGTTTGTTGAAGTTTCTGTGATGAGGTGGCAACAGGTGAACGATATAACTAGCTTCTAGAACGGAAATCCAGGCTTTCGCAGTATTGTGTGTAATTCCACAGTCACTGGCCAGTGATGAAAGATTTAAAAGCTGTCCCGTCCTTGCGGCACACATACGAACAAAGTTCTGAAAAGTACTCAGGTCGCGCACATTGATTAATTGCCGTACATCCCGTTCAAGATAGGTGCCTATATAGTTGTTATACCAAACATGAGGTGCCAGAGCGCGATCATGAATGGGTGGATAGAGGCCCTTAAAGAGAAGTGCTTCAATTGTTTCTGGTGTTTTTTTCGCTTCTTGCAATTCACGCAAGCTGAAAGGCAACAGAGAAATTTTTGCCACGCGCTCTGCAAGGCTTTGTGAAATGCCGGAAATTAGACCGAATTGTTGTGAGCCGGCAAGAATAAACAGTCCCATTCGCTTGTCTTCATCAAGCCGAGATTGCAGATAAGAAAATAAATCAGGACAGCGGTGAACTTCATCAAGGATAGCCCCATCGGGATATTGATTTAAAAAGCCGCGCGGGTCGTTGGTTGCAAAGTCGCGCATATCCAACTCTTCTAGCGAAACATAAGGCTTATTGGGAAAAACGATCTGTGTAATCGTTGTTTTTCCAGATTGACGTGGCCCCGTTACGATCAAGGCAGGGTAAGACTTTGATAGCGCTATCAAAATTTTTTCAGCTGTGCGAGGAATTAAATTCATAATTCTATAATAGGATAATCATTGCAAATTGTAAATTGAATTAACAAATTACAATAATTATTTAAGAGCTTAGCTGCGCATGGCGAATTACCAATTTTTGCAAAAAATCAATCTCGTTGGCTGTCGTGTTTGGGATACGAATTTACGCGAAAAATCGATACGTCAGCCTAACTACAAAGAAGTTGTCGCCAATCCATCCGTATAATTTACAGGTTTGATAAAAAAGGGATGTGGTTTACATCCTTTTTGTTATGCGTAGTGAAAGGCAACTTCTTAAATATATGCTGGAAGCACGTGGCAAAAAATGCAGCTAACCCCAATATTGCACCAGTACATTAAATTCAGGCCTGTAACCCATATGTTTATTGACTTTTAGAAGATTGATTGAAAATACAGTTTGTACCCAATACTTAATTTTCTGGCTTTTAACTTGCTCTGTTATGAATTGAGCGCACATGCTTGCTACGCTGCAGAATAACTGCAGCTCCAGTCGCGAGCACGTTCAATTCAAAACAGCTCGGCGTTTAAATTCCAGAAACTGGTGCAATATTGGGGCTAGGCTTGCATATAAACTGTGTCGCTGCCAAATTTGCCCCATTTGCTTTTCTTGACAACCGCACCAAAACCTTTGGCTATCATTCTGCATTCATTTAACGCTGAATTTAATTTTCTGCTTTTTGCAGCGCATTCTTGTCGTTCAGACTGATGCTTTGCTCGCCCAATTCTATATTACTCGAATTATTCTGTCATTGTGAGCCTGTTTACAGTTCTAGAATAACGTCTATATTCGCAACCTACTTACCTAGACCCAGTGCTGCGTTACTATTGGGGGAAAAGCGGACA
>JAJFJH010000160.1 GCA_021774155.1 Nitrosomonas sp. | reverse complement strand
AGGCGAGGCAAAAATCGGTCCTACCGTTAAAATCGCCCATGTCGATCAAGCGCGTGATTCGCTGGAAAATGACAAAACCGTTTTCGATGCCATCTCTGGTGGCAATGACATCCTCACCGTCGGCAAATACACCACCCCAGCACGCGCCTATCTCGGCCGCTTCAACTTCAAAGGTGGCGACCAGCAAAAAATCATCGGCCAACTCTCAGGTGGTGAACGCGGACGTTTTCATCTGGCGCAAACACTCATCTCCGGTGGTAACGTTCTGCTGCTTGACGAGCCATCAAATGATCTCGACGTAGAAACTCTGAGGGCGCTAGAAGATGCACTGCTAGAATTTGCCGGCTGCGTACTGGTTATCTCCCATGACCGTTGGTTCCTAGACCGCATCGCCACGCATATTTTAGCAGCAGAAGGCGAGTCACAATGGAACTTCTTCAACGGTAATTACCAAGAATACGAAGCCGATAAGCGCAAACGTCTGGGTGAAGAAGGCGCAAAACCAAAGCGGATACGGTATAAGCCGATTAGTCGTTAGAAAAGAAAGATCGTCATTCCCGTGAAAGTGGGAGTCTAGGAAGTTTACTTGGGTCCTTCTTTGCTTTAAAGCTACATTATCTATTTTCTTGTTTATTAATGCTTTTATTTTGTGGTATACAGCTCCTATATTGAGCCATTGACTAGCTATATATGGATGACGACAAAAACAGGTCGTACTAAAGCCTATGTTGCTCGTGAAACCATTTTTGAACATTTTGATGAGATGGAAGGCCAGGCAATCGGGCTAAAAAACGCTTGAAAACAGAAACTAGATGAGGTGCTAAGTCTATCATTTTGAATTCAAATGACAGACAAACCAGTTTCCTCAGTTATCCATCACTTCTCAAGTATTGAAGGCTCACGTTATTTCATCAGTAGTCTGAGTGCTAAAAATCCGGCTAAACTGAGACATACTGTTCGTACTCATTGGGCTATCGAAAATAATTTATAATGAGTACTCGATATTGTTTTTGATGAAGATAGTAATCAAACGCGTAAAGTCCATAGTGCAGCCTATCTCGCTATTATCCGGTATATTGCCTTAAACCTGATAAAGAAAGAGAAAACATCTAAAGCTGGTTGGGATAACGATTATTTGCTACAGATTATTGGTGTGATTTAAGCCCGACTGCTCTGTAAAGGCGTGCGCTCAAACGCCTGACACAGCATCTTAAACAGATCAATCTGTATGTGGCAGGTGTCGATACCGGACAAAAAATCACTATGTTGCGGTTTCTGAAGGGCCGGACGAAGAACCTGTACGCAATTTCCCTGTTTTACGGGAGATCTTAAAAAAAGCTGACTAGCTAGTTCGAGTCGGCATTTAAACTTTACTTCAAATTTCTTAAATAATAAGCAGCTCAGATTAAATTCGCAAAATCTTCTTCCCGGAAAAAATATGCAACTTATTATTTTTTAATGCTAAGCTTGATTTTCTGTCAGGCGCTAGGTAAGAATTCGGGTATGTTTTGTGTAATTTCGCTATAAACTAAAATATTTACCACATGGCACACAAAAAACTACACTAATATGTGAGATTCAGTGGAATATCAAAGAACAAAGCAAAATATCATGAGACACAAAGATAACCATATATACAATGAACTATACTGATAAGACAACGGGGAAAGCCGACCCCTTGACGATAAAAAACACCAAACATACACCTATGATGCAGCAGTATTTGGGTATCAAGGCGGAGCATCCGGATATGTTGATGTTTTATCGTATGGGTGATTTTTATGAGTTGTTTTTTGATGATGCGGTAAAAGCTTCAAAGCTGCTTGGCATTACGCTGACACAACGAGGTTCTTCTGGCGGGAATCCCATTAAAATGGCAGGTGTGCCCTATCATGCGGCGGAACAATATTTGGCTAAGTTGGTTAAATTGGGTGAGTCGATTGTCATTTGCGAGCAAGTGGGCGATCCTGCCACCAGCAAGGGGCCGGTTTCTCGCGAGGTTTCCCGCATCGTTACCCCTGGTACATTGACAGATGCTGCATTGTTGGAAGATAAACACGATTGTATTTTGCTTGCTTTGTTTATCCATGAAGAAACGTTAGGATTAGCTTGGCTTAATTTGGCGGCGGGAAAAATGCGTGTGATGGAGACATTGTCAGACCATCTCGCCAGTGAATTAGAGCGTTTAAAACCCGCTGAAATTCTCATATCTGACTCAATAATCATACCTGATGCATTGAATGGGAAATGGGCATTGAAATACTTGCCATCATGGCAATTTGATTTTGATAGTGCCAAGCGTAATCTTACTAAACAATTAGCAACGCATGATCTATCAGGATTTGGCTGTGATGGCTTGCATGGCTCACTTTGTGCGGCTGGCGCATTACTTGAATATACTCGTTTGACGCAAGGCGCGAGTGTTTCTCATGTTAACGGCCTACAAGTTGAGCATGACGACGTGTATATTCGCATGGATGCAATGACACGTCGAAATTTAGAGATTTCTGAAACGATTCGAGGTGAACGTTCTCCCACCTTATTGTCTTTATTTGACAGTTGTTCAACCAACATGGGCAGCCGCCTATTACGTGACTGGTTACACCATCCATTACGTAATCACGCCATTATCCAAAGTCGCCTTGATGGGGTCGCTGATTTAATGGGTCGAAATGGAGCACACGCCTATCAAGCCGTACGTGAATGCTTGAAACCCATCGTGGATATTGAAAGAATCACGGCACGAATTGCACTACGCTCTGCACGACCAAGAGATTTATCCGGCTTACGTAACAGTCTGCAAGGTTTGCCCGATATTGCACATTCGATTGCTGCCTGTACCAGTGAGCGGATTAATCAATTGGAAAGAGACATGATGCCTGATGCGGCATTGGTTAATTTACTAGCACAAGCACTACGCGATGAACCCAGTACACTACTACGTGAAGGCGGTGTGATCGCCGATGGTTATGACGCTGAGTTGGATGAGTTTCGAGGGTTACAAAATAATTGTGGTGAATTTCTTTTGCAGCTGGAAATACGTGAAAAAGAACGCACGGGAATCCCTACACTCAAAGTTGAATATAATCGAGTGCATGGTTTTTATATTGAAGTCACCCATGCACACACTGAAAAAATCCCGGAAGATTATCGGCGTAGACAAACACTCAAAAATGCTGAACGTTATGTCACTCCGGAGCTAAAAACATTTGAAGATAAAGCATTGGCAGCGAATGATCGGGCGTTGGCTAGAGAAAAGTATTTGTATGAGGCGCTGCTAAACTCACTATCAGAATATATTAGCCAGTTGCAATGCATGGCACAAAGCATTGCTGAAATGGATGTGCTGGCGACCTTTGCAGAGCGCGCCCATCTGCAAGGTTACGTTGCGCCAATATTTAGTGACGAAACAGTGATTGAAATTGAGGCTGGTTGTCACCCGGTGGTCGAAAGCCAGGTCGAAAATTTTGTCGCTAACGATGTGCGGTTGGGCGATGATGTCAAACGACAAATGCTTATTATCACCGGCCCAAATATGGGCGGGAAATCAACTTATATGCGTCAAGTCGCCTTGATCGCATTACTCGCGCATTGTGGTAGTTTTGTGCCCGCAAAAAGTGTTCGCATCGGAGCAATTGATCAAATATTCACGCGTATTGGTGCAGCAGATGATCTGGCAGGTGGTCGTTCAACATTCATGGTGGAAATGACAGAAACAGCAAACATTTTGCACAATGCGACGTCGCAAAGCCTGGTGCTAATGGACGAGGTTGGGCGGGGTACGTCGACTTTTGATGGCTTAGCATTAGCTTATGCCATTGCACGTCACCTTTTAACCCAGAATCTTGGCCTTACACTATTTGCGACGCATTATTTTGAATTAACACGCCTGGTTGAAGAATTCAATCTGGCAGCCAATGTGCATTTGCAAGCTGTCGAACACAAACACCATATTGTGTTCCTACATCAGGTCAATGAGGGACCTGCGAGTCAAAGCTATGGTTTACAAGTTGCCAGGCTTGCTGGTGTGCCTGAATCTGTTATCAAAGCCGCTAAAAAACATTTAAAGAGACTGGAACAAGAAAGTATTGGACAAAAACCACAATTGGATTTGTTTTCAACACAACCAGAAGCGCCCGAAGAAACAACTCAAGATCATCTAGTTATCACCATGCTTGAGGAGATATCACCTGATGAATTAAGTCCAAGACAAGCGCTGGATAAACTTTATCAACTGAAGAAACTATTAATCTGAAACAATGACAGGATAAAATTGTGTTTTTATCACTGACAATAACTGAGGGTAACGGGCAGAGTAGGTATTCACACTCTCAATGTAAGGTGGAAGCCCAGGAAATTTACTCACTTGGGTTTTTGTCTATTTTAATATTTCAATTCTACGCATATAATGTTACTGGAAGTCACATAGAGGGCTAGTCGCCGTTATTAATACGTCACATAACTGATTATAAAGGAAAATAAAATATGAAATTATCTTTGAAATTAATTGCCATGATATTCGCTTTTTCTCCGCTTTATGTTTATGCAGGCGGCAATCCTGAGCATGTTAAATTCCCTGAAGGTTATGAGAAAACCTTTACTAAATACTCAACCGCAAACCGTGCTAATCAGAAGCAAGTTGCAAAGTTATATGCTAACGAAATAGCAATAACAAGCTATACACAAGGCAAGAAAGCTGCATCTGGTTCCATTGTTATTATGGAAATATATAGCCCTAAGACCGATGCGGAAGGAAAGCCTGTTCCTGGTGGTGATGGTGTTTTTGAGATTGATTCATTAGCTGCAGTTGGGGTTATGGAAAACAGAAACAATTGGGATGAGAGTTTTACGCAAGAGGACCGTACGGGCGATTGGGGTTTTGCGGTTTATAATCCAGACGGGTCAGAAAAAAGTAATGACCTTAATTGTGTTCAATGCCATACACCACTCAATGCACAGGATTATCTTTTTACGTATCAGCGCCTAGTTGATTTTGTGAAGAGCCACTAAACTTCTGGTTATAACGTGTTACGGCCTTGTATTAGTTAGAAATGGTGACTGGTACATGGCCATTTTGATAATTTAGTCGGCCTTCAAGCCTTAATGTCATTACTAATTTGTTGTAACGCAAGCATGGGATCTCCGGCTTGTGTAATAGGACGACCAATGACAAGGTAATCTGACCCGTTTTTAATCGCTTGAGTTGGAGTTGCTACGCGTTGTTGGTCGTCTAGTTGACCATCACTGGGACGGATTCCCGGTGTGACAAGAAGAAAATGATTGGGAATGGTTTGCCGTAGCTGGTTTGTTTCTAGTGGTGAACAGACAACACCATCAAGGCCACAATCATTAACAAGCAAAGCAAGTTGTTTAACCGTGTCTTGGGGAGATGTGTTGATACCAATGTCTCTTAGATCTTCGTTTCCCATGCTTGTTAATAAAGTAACCGCAATGAGCTTGGTTGATTTATTGGGAAGTGCTTCACGGGCAGCAAGTAGCATTTTTCTACCACCCAATGCATGAACATTAATCATCCAGACACCAAGACCGGCGGCTACTTTGCATGCGTTTGCGACGGTATTAGGTATGTCGTGAAATTTTAAATCAAGAAAAATTTCAAATTCATGATGCATCAACTTTTCAAGAAAAGCTGGACCTTCCGCCGTGAAAAGCTCTTTGCCAACCTTGAGGCGGCAAAGCGCAGGGTTTAGTTTCGATGCAAGCGATAGTGCTTGGGTTGTACTGCTAACATCTAGCGCAACGATTATGCGAGGTTCATCCACTTATATACTATTTCTTTCTACGGAATAAGTATCCAAAAAACATTCCAATAGCAAAAAAAATGAGTAAGACTACGCTAATGGGTAATTGATGTTCAAACCCCAGATAGTAGTAGATTGTTACTGGATCAGAGTTTTTTACTGTAAATGTTACAAGTAGCAAAAAAACAATGATGCGTACAAGCCATGTTAGAGAATGCATAATTCTACAGAAGAAATTAGTTTATCGAGATACTTGGTATCTCAAAGCAAAGATTGACAGTCAATTGTATAAATCAAATGACTGCCAATTTACATTATTTCTTAAAATCTACACGTTCACGCATTTCTTTACCTGCCTTGAAATGCGGCACATATTTTTCCGGAACTTGTACCTTGTCGCCTGATTTAGGGTTCCGACCAACACGCGGTGGTCGGTAGTTAAGATCAAAACTTCCAAATCCACGTATTTCGATGCGTTGTCCTTGTGATAAGCTTTTTGCCATGGCATCAAGTATCACTTTAACAGCAAGTTCAGCGTCTTTTGTAACAAGTTGGGGATAACGTGCTGCAAGGCGAGAAATCAACTCAGATTTTGTCATGAATAACCTTATTGCTCCGTATTTTTACTGTCCATTTTAGCTTTAAGTAAAGCGCCTAAACTGGTTGTTCCGGTGCTTGCAGGACTGCTCTTGCTCGTAATTTTCTGCATTGCGCTGGTTTCATCAGATTTTTCTTTTGCTTTAATGGAAAGATTAATAGTTCTATTTTTACGATCAATGTTAATGATCATCGTTTCAATTTTGTCGCCTTCTTTCAGATGAGTGCGAATATCCTCTACTCGATCACGAGATACCTCGGAAGCACGCAGATAGCCCTCAACATCGTCAGATAATGCGATAACAGCGCCTTTGGCGTCAATAGATTTAACGGTACCTTCCATGATGCTGTTTTTATCATGAATGGTGACGAAACTATTGAATGGGTCACCTTCCATTTGTTTGATGCCAAGTGAAATTCGTTCTCGTTCGACATCAATAGACAAGACGAGCGCTTCAACTTCATCGCCTTTTTTGTAATTGCGAACAGCTTCCTCGCCTGGCTGGCTCCAAGAAAGGTCAGATAAGTGGACAAGACCATCAATATTACCAGGGAGTCCAATAAATACACCAAAGTCGGTAATGGATTTAATTTGACCGCTGACCTTGTTGCCTTTCTCTTGACTCATTGCGAAGTCTTCCCACGGATTTGCCTTGCATTGTTTCATACCAAGTGAAATTCGGCGGCGATCTTCGTCAATTTCAAGAATCATGATTTCGACTTCGTCACCTAACTGGACGACCTTAGATGGGTAGACATTCTTATTGGTCCAGTCCATTTCAGAGACATGTACCAATCCTTCAATACCTTGTTCGATTTCGATAAATGCACCATAGTCAGTTAGGTTTGTGACCTTACCAAAGAGGCGTGTGGCTTGTGGGTAACGACGAGATAAGCCAACCCATGGATCTTCACTCAGTTGCTTCATGCCTAATGAGACACGATTCTTTTCTTTGTCAAACTTGAGAACTTTAGCGGCAACTTCATCACCCACATTGATGATTTCCGTTGGATGCTTAACACGTCTCCAAGCGAGGTCGGTGATGTGCAGTAAGCCATCAATACCGCCTAAATCAACAAATGCACCATAATCAGTAATATTTTTGACGATACCGTTAACTACTGCGCCTTCTTGCAAGCTTGCCAGTAATGTTTCGCGATCTGCGCCTTGTGTTTCTTCCAGTACGGCACGGCGTGATACGACAACATTGTTACGCTTACGGTCAAGTTTAATGACCTTGAATTCCATTTCTTTGTTTTCGTAAGGCGTTGTGTCTTTTACTGGACGAATGTCAACCAAAGAACCAGGAAGAAAGGCGCGGATGCCGTTGATCATGGCGGTTAAGCCACCTTTAACTTTGCCATTTACCATGCCGCTAACGATAGCGCCACTTTCCATGGCTGCCTCTAAATCGTGCCATGCGGTCAGGCGTTTTGCCTTGTCACGTGATAAACGTGTTTCACCATAGCCATCTTCAAGAGATTCAATTGCGACACTGACGAAATCACCAGGAGTGGCTTCGATTTCACCTTTGTCATTTTTGAATTCTTCTACGGGGATAAAGCTTTCTGATTTTAGGCCTGCATTGACGACGACGATATTGTAGTCAACACGAACAACCTCGGCGGTTATCACTTCACCTATACGCATTTCTTGGCGGGTAAGGCTTTCTTCAAACAGTTGGGCAAAACTTTCGTTGGTATCAGTTGCTAGAGAAGCAGTAGTCATTTAAAAATTTACCTGATTATAAAAACCCATTCAAATTATTATTCGACGGGATGAGTAAGTTAAAAAAATATAGAACTAATTTCATTCTAAATTATTTAGGATGAGAACATCGTTCTATGCGCAAAAAACTAATTTAGATTTTAGAATACCAACTCAGCACTTTATTGACTGCTTGAGAAATACTGAGTGAGGTTGTATCTAACAATCGTGCATCTGTATTGTGCTGCAAGGGCGCCAAGCTACGGTTGCTGTCGCGTTCGTCGCGTAATTGTATGTCCTTCAACAGATCCGCGATGTTAGCATTTATTCCTTTCTCTATCAACTGGTTATAACGCCGTTTCGCGCGTATTTCTGCGCTGGCGGTAAGGAATACCTTCAAATTTGAGTCTGGAAAAATAACAGAACCCATATCTCTGCCATCAGTGACAAGCCCAGGATCCTGACGGAAGGCGCGTTGACGTGCCATTAGCGATTCTCTAACCAATTGATAAGATGCTATTTTTGATGCATTTATGCCGCACCGTTCCTCACGAATAGTGTTGGAGACGTTGTTGCCTTCAAGGTTAATGTCGTTATTAATAAAAATGACATCAAGATTTTTTGCAATATCAGATAAAATTTTTTCATTGACTAAATTTGTCTCGGTTTGCATCGCCTTAAGTGCGACTAGGCGATAAAGCGCACCACTATCTAGGTAATGAAATCCTAATTCTTTTGCGACTATCTGCGCAACCGTGCCTTTGCCAGATGCGGAAGGGCCGTCGATCGTAATAACTGGAATAGTATTAGCTGCCATTATTAGTTCCGTTGTTCAGAGATTTTGTTTTATAAAAAGCCATATCTAATAAGCACGGGTTATTTGTTCAAATATTTCAAAGTAATCTGGAAATGTTTTGGATACACAATTCGGGTCGTTAATGCGGATAGGTGCGCCAAAAGACGCCAGTGAGAAACACATGGCCATGCGATGATCATCGTAGGTGTTAATGGCAGTATTTGGAGTGATTGGTGATGATGGCGGGGTGATACGTAAAAAATCGGAGCCTTCTTCCACTTCTGCGCCGAGTTTGCATAATTCAATGGCCATCGCGTTTAGGCGATCGGTTTCTTTTACTCGCCAACTAGCAATGTTCTTCAATGTGGTGACACCGTCGGCAAATAATGCGGCGATAGCTAGCGTCATAGCGGCGTCAGGGATATGGTTGCAATCTAGGTCAATGGCCTTAAGGTGTTTACCCGATCGGGTTTGTTTTGTATCTGGCGCACGTGATTCTATCCAATTATCACCCCATGTAATGTGAGCACCCATTTGCTCAAGTGCTTCTGTAAAACGAATATCACCTTGGAAACTGTTGCGCCCAACACCTTGTACGCGGACTGGCCCACCACCTATGGCGCCAGCAGCAAGAAAGTAAGACGCCGACGAGGCGTCCCCTTCGACAACAACCTTACCAGGGCTTTGATAAGACTGGCTGCCCGGTATAATAAATTGCTTCCAATCATGGCATTCAACTTGAACGCCAAAAAGTTTCATTTGTGCCAAAGTTAGCTCGACATATGGTCGCGAGATTAAGGTGCCGGTTACATTAATTGTGGATGTTTTCCTCGTTAGTGGCAGTGCCATTAATAAACCCGTTAAAAACTGACTGGAAAGGTCACCTTTTATGGTTAGCTCAAGGGTATTTTTTGTTTGCACTTTAATGGGTTTAATATGCAGTGGCGGAAAATTTTCATTCTCAAGATAAGTAATATCGGCGTTTAGCTGCCGAAGAGCATTGACTAAGTCAGCGATGGGTCGTTCATGCATACGGGGTACGCCGGATAATCGGTAATCCCCATTCATTAATGCTAAGACGGCGACGAGTGGCCGGAAAGCGGTTCCAGCGTTGCCAAGAAATAAGTCGGCTTTGTGAATCGGTAATTGCCCGTTTTGACCTTCAATAAGATAATTATTTGCATCAGTTTGAGAAATCGGAATGCCCAGTGTTTTGAGTGCGTCCAACATGCGCGCTGTGTCATCAGAAGCAAGTAAATCATGGGCATGCGTTGTGCCATTTGCTAATGCGGAAAGCAAAAGTATGCGGTTGGAGATGCTTTTAGATCCAGGGAGTTGAATGGCGCCCTGAGCAGTGTCGATAGCTGGAAGATCAAGCCATTTCATGGTGTCTTAAATGCGTAAAATTGCCGATGATATCCTATAAAAAAATTTCAAGGTGACAGATTTCTGAGAAGGGTTGGCGGTTCTATGCTGATTACAAATCATCATATTTAGATGGTTTATCATTGAAAATTTATAAATAAGCACCAAATCAAAAGATTACGATTGTATTTTTAAATCTAATGGGCGTGCTTAGACTTTGTGTTTTGATAAATATATTTATCAATACGATAGGTTTGAGGTACTCTATGTTATTGCGTTACCCTGGTTGGGGGTTTGTTTTGCCAATAAGACACAGGTTCGCCATGCCCAGAAAATTGTTGGAACGATACTTACACACTATAAAGAAAGAGGTTAATGAAGAATGGATTTTTTAATGATGGGAGATGCAGAGATTGCGTTATTGATATCTTTGCTTATTATTCCACTTGTTATCTGGTTACAGATTTGGGTGAGAGATAGAAAAATAAGGCGTCGCAATGAAATAGGTGACGAGGAATTTGAAACCACAAGCGGCGCTTTTGTATCAATTATTCTAGAAGGTACTGCCATGATTGGTGGTTTGATTATGCTTATTGTTGCTTCCGGTGGTGTCATAAAATATATAATAAATTTCTATATGACTTAATTTTTTCCGGGCAAATTCCCCACTCATTTTCAGTAAAATGAAAGAAAGCTTGCCCGGAAATTTATTCAGCTTTAGAGGTTACTTTTTTAGTGCTTTTTGTCTCTGATGCTTTCTTGGGTTTTTTCTGTTCAAATTCGAACCCTATTTTACCGTTTTCGCCAATGACTAAATAAGCTGAGAAAGGTCGTCCTTTCTTTGAGATAAATTTGGTCAATAAGTCTGTTCTGCCAGTTTCCAATAATTTCACAACCTGTTCTGGTTCTATTGGGCGAGTAAGAATGATTTTTCCAGTTTTAAAATCACAAGTGCGTGTTTTCCCGACGGATTTCTCGCAAACGTAAAAAATACTGTGCTCAAAAACTGAATGGTTACATTTAGGGCATTTTCCTAGCGGTGTTTGGTCACTAAAATCGACATCTTCAGCATTGTCTTCATCGTCATTGCCAAAGTCAAATTTCATTTCTAGCTCATCGGTGAGCTTAATGTTGGCGTTGAACAAGCGCCCCATTTTGCTTCGAAAGCCAGTTAATGGACCAACTTCACGTTGCGTTATCAATGTCTCCATTTCGTCTATTTCAAATTGACGTCCCGCAAGAATTTTCCAAAGCGCAAACTCACACGATTGGCATTGAAATTTTTTATACGTTTCATGGACGACACCGCCACATTTTGGGCAAGGTGATTTAAGTGTCGAGAAATCACCGCTGATAGTTTCGCCCCGATTGTTTTTCGCTTGCTCAACCATGTGACGCGTCATATCAGCAATTTTTTCAATAAATTCGCTGCGTTTCAGCTTGCCCTGCTCAATTTGTTTTAGCTTAAATTCCCAGTCACCAGTTAATTCAGGTGAAATAAGTTCAGGTATTTTTAGCCCGCGTAATAGCGTGATGAGAGAAAATGCTTTAGCTGTCGGTTGTAGTTCTCTGCCTAGGCGCTGAATATAATTTTCATAAACGAGGCCTTCAATGGTGGCTGCTCGTGTGGCGGGTGTGCCCAGCCCTTTTGCACTCATTGCTTCGCGCAGTTCTTCATCCTCAACTAATTTTCCCGCACCTTCCATGGCTGATAGTAATGTCGCCTCATTATATCTTGCTGGCGGTCGGGTTTGGTTGGCTACAACCTCTATTGTTTCTGTCGTAACGGGTTCATTCGGTGTTATTGCGACCAGTATTGAGTCATCGACGGTCTTGTTTGTAACGCCTTTTCCATAAACAGCTTGCCAACCTGGATTAACCATCACTTTGCCTTCTGTTTTGAAAGGTTCGTTTTCAACCGTGGTAATGCGGGTCGTAACTAGGAATTCAGCTGAGGGGTAGAAAATGGCCAAAAAGCGCTTGGTAACGAGGTCATAGAGTTTTGCCTCGGCCTCATTTAATTTCTTGGGCGCAAATGGTGTGGGAATAATAGCGAAATGATCTGAGATTTTTGCATTATTAAAAATTCTTTTGTTAGGTTTTACCCAATCTGATTTTTTAATTTGTGTTGCAAATGCACCATAATCTGAATCTTTTAACGTATCTAATGTGTCATTAACCGTTTCAATATAATCTTCCGGTAAAGCGCGAGCATCTGTACGTGGATAAGTCAGCACTTTATGTCTTTCGTATAATGCTTGAGCTAGGCCCAGCGTTACTTTAGCCGAAAAACCAAAGCGACTATTGGCATCGCGTTGTAAGCTAGTGAGATCATAAAGTAATGGGCAGGTTTCTTTGGAGGGTTTACTTTCTTCACTGACACTGCCGGGTTTTCCTTCGCATTTGGTACGAATGGCTTTGGCTTTTTCTTGGTCCCATAGCCGCTCAGCTTTTAAATGATTATTTTCTTTATTTTTGGTGAATTTCTCGTCGAACCATCGACCGTTGTAACTACCACTCCCTGTAGCAAAGTTACCATGAATTTCCCAGTAGTCTTTAGAGACAAATTTCTTAATACTTTCTTCACGTTCAACAAGAATGGCTAAGGTAGGAGTTTGCACTCGTCCAACGGTTGTTTTATGAAAGCCGCCTTCTTGTGAGTTAAAGGCTGTCATGGCACGCGTACCGTTGATTCCAACTAGCCAATCGGATTCTGAGCGGCTCATCGCGGCTTCGGCTAATGACTGTACTTCAGAGTTGTCTAATAATTTTGTAAATCCGTCGCGGATTGATGCGGGTGTCATCGATTGCAGCCAAAGGCGCTTAATTGGTTTTTTTGTTTTAGAATGGCGCGCAATATAGTGAAAAATCAACTCACCTTCACGCCCAGCATCACATGCGTTGATGATTGTGTCTACATCTTTACGTTTAATCAACTTTGTTAAAAGTTTTAAACGAGCCGATGTTTTCTCTATGGGGTTTAGATCGAAGTGCGGTGGAATGACTGGTAAATTAGCGAAACTCCATTTGCCGCGTTTAACTTCAAATTCTTTTGGCACAATAATTTCAAGGAGGTGACCAACAGCAGATGACAGGACATATTCATCACTCTCAAAATAATCTGAGTGTTTGGTAAAATTGCCGAGTATCCGGGCTATGTCGGTGGCAACAGAAGGTTTCTCTGCGATGATCAGGGCCTTACCCATGTAATTCCTATTAATAAATGTGAATTGAAAAAAACCGCTCGCGAGAATCTATAATCTTGATTGCGACAATTAATGAGGTTGGCAATTGAAACGGTTTGAGTCGTATGTATTTAATTATTAGTGTCGGTAATATGACTCACTAGTTATGAGTAGTTTTTCTAACACAGCGTGATCTGTTAGCTGATTTTTTACCCAAAGCTCTGTTAAAACAATCAGCTTTATTTTTTCTAAACTCGATGTGTTTTCTTCCATAGTTAAAACGCGATCAATGAGTAACTCACGTTGTAATGGATTGAGGACGCCAGTTTGTTCTAAGAGCATAATGAAGCCACGACCTTCCGCATCAATTTTTTCCATTTCGTATGCAGCATAACAACGGTGTGATTTGTTGTCAGCAAGTGTTGCGGGATAATCGCCAATATCACGTTGTTCCAGTTCAGATAACCAATCAAGTGCTTGGGATATCTCATCATTGGTAAAGCCTGCTAATGTTAATTTGCGCGTAAGCGTTACCGAATCGGGGTAATTTCCTGAGTCAAAATAGTTTTCAAATAAATAAACGAGAATATCAAACATAGTTACTTTGAGTTAATTCAAGTGAGCCTGGTAGGTTATTGATATATGAATACTTCAAAGCATCAATTTTTGATACGTTGATAATACCCCCCTGGTAGGCTGGCAATTATTCCGTCGAGTTCAAGTGTTAATAGCATGGCGGATACAGCTTCCGCCGTCAAGCCACTATGTACACATAAAGTATCAATATTAATAGAATCGTAGCCAAGATATTTTAGTAACTGCGTGTTTTCATTTGTATCATCTATATTATTTTTTTCAATTTCATGGATAATATTTTTTGCTGGCTGATAATTAAGCTCGTCAAGAATATCTTGCGTATTTTCTACTAATTTCGCACCTTGCTTTATTAAAGCATGGCAGCCTTTTGATAGTGGTGAATGAATAGAGCCTGGAACAGCCAAAACCTCCCGCCCTTGCTCCAGTGCTTGACGTGCGGTTATTAATGAGCCACTACGTAATGCGGCTTCTACTACTAAACAACCTTGACTCATGCCGCTGATAATACGATTGCGACGGGGAAAATTATTGCCTTTGGCGGGTGTTCCCAGTGGAAATTCAGAAATAAGCGCGCCATTTTTTGCAAGTCGGTGTGCCAGTTCATGGTTTCTTGATGGGTATACAATATCCAGGCCTGTGCCGACAATTGCAATACTGGATGCTGCACCACGTAAGCCGCCATGATGGGCCGCCGTGTCTATACCCAGCGCCATACCACTTAGAATGCAGAACCCTGCGTTACTTGCCGCCTCAGCAAATGATTCGGCATTGGCGAGGCCTTGCGGTGTGGCGTTACGGCTGCCGACAATGGCCAATGATGGCGTGCTCAAAAACTTGCGCTGTCCTTTGAAATATAACAAAGGCGGTGGGTCGGGAATATTAAGCAGTAAGCTAGGATAGTCTGGGTCTGCTAGAGTAATGACTGAGTTTGCAGAGTCCTCTAGCCATTTAAGCGACGTTGCGAGCCTTTCTTTATCTGCACCTTGTTTAATACTTTGAGCAGCTTTTTTTCTGACGATGCGTTCAAGTGCGTTGGTGCTAGCAGCAAAAATCTCAGCAGGGCTGCCAAAAGTTACAAGTAATCGACGAATTGATTCATCGCCAAGGCCATTAATTAAGCTAAGGCTGAGCCAGGATTCGACATCTGGCGCGGGTTCCATTAAAAATACGATGACCTTTTTAAGAGTTAATTAGTCGCTTTATAGAGTTGCGGTGATTTTACGGCATCTAGCATTTTAATGGAATTAGTACTTTGCATAACCAGCGCATAAGACACTTTATCAAAGACACGAAAGACAAAAACAAGACCTGTACGTTCGTCTGGTAACTGAACGTGTTTTCTTTCGAGTGTACTTGCGTGGCTTCGACGATATATGCCAAGAACATGGCCCATTTCTAATCCGTCTCTAGCGCCTTTGTTGAGCGTGACGATGGAGCCTTTGCCAATTTCTGTTACGCCACCATAAACCGAAATAATACGACCATTTATATGGCGGCTTGGTGCATGAGGCGCGTAATTATTAAATATAATACCAGGTGAAATAATCAATCGATCACCTTTTAGTATCTCTTGCTTGGCGCGGGTAATGTTGGCAGTGCTGATTTTGTCAAATACGGAAACTTTAAGATCACCAAGATAGGTGGCTTCATAACCTAAAATTTGGTTATCAGCATCTGGGTCTCTTAACGCCTTGCCGGGGCGGAAAATTTGCCATGCGTTACCTTGATCGTTTGGCAGGTTCTGAACGTAAGTCGGATGGCTTTTGCCCAATACCACGCGCCCATCGCTTGAGCCAAGTATATAGGGCGCATAGACGAGTTTTTCGCCATCAATAACAACTGGTTGACTCAAAAAAGGCTCGATAGCAGTGGCAGGAATACTCGGAATGGCCGTTGTGCCGTTTTGCTCTGTACGTACTTTTGGTGACAGCTTGACGGATGCTTTATCATCGGCTATCCGTAGTCGCATGCCATGCGGTGTTATCTCAAGTTCAACAATATCGCCAGGATAGATTCTGTGTGGGTTTTTAACTTGTTCTTTATTAAACCCCCAAATTTCTGGCCAGCGCCAAGGATCTTTGAGGAATTTTGCTGCGATTCCCCATAGTGTGTCGCCAGGAACAACAACATGGTGATCGGGTGTGTCGCCTCGCAGTACAATGTCGTTAGCTTGTGCAGGCAAGGTAGAAAGCAGGCCTGCGAGTAAAATCGCAGATATAATAGACTTACGCATGGAAAACCCTAAACTTTATTTGTCAGGAAAAATGTTGCAAATAATAAACTGTTAAAAACTCCTCTCTTGATGGATGCGGCGTGTAAGTAAAGATTGGCTTTGGTCTATTTTTTGCAATGGAACGGAATATTCTAAAGTAAATTTTTATGCTGCATTTGTGGCATATAGGAGTTTTTAACCGCTTATTTATACACATAGTACGATTTATCATCTGTATCCAGTTAATTAAATTACACAATTTTTTTATGGCTATTCTGAAAATATTACAATACCCGGACGAGCGACTACATACGATTGCAGCCGCAGTACCGAAAGTGACTAAACATACGCAAGCCTTGATTCAAGATATGGCAGAGACCATGTATGCTGCACCAGGAATTGGTCTTGCAGCAACGCAAGTGGATGTGCATCAACGCATTATTGTGATGGATATGTCTGAAAATAAAGACAACTTATTTGTCTTAATTAATCCTGAGATTACAGCCAGTAGCGGTGAATCTGATTATGAGGAAGGATGTCTATCAGTGCCGGGTATCTATGGCAAAGTACAGCGCGCAGAAACTGTTTCAATTAAAGCGTTGAATGCTGATGGAAAGACTTTTGAGATGGAAGCTAGTGGGTTATTTGCTGTCTGTATACAACATGAAATGGATCATTTGATGGGTAAGGTCTTTGTCGAGTATTGGTCATCATTAAAACAATCCCGTGTTCAGGCGAAATTAAAAAAACGCCAACGCACCACGATGTAATCGTTGAGCGTTTAATTTCTTGAAACAATTAAAATAAGCCTAAATGAAAATTATTTTTGCGGGAACCCCCGTATTTTCTGCCGGCGCATTAGAAGCATTAATCAATGCGGGTCATGAAATCGTATTGGTTTTAACGCAGCCAGACCGTCCAGCCGGAAGAGGTATGAAGCTGGTCGCTAGCGCCGTTAAGCAGGTGGCGATTAAGCATGATATTTCATTGTCGCAACCACAGACGTTGAAATCTCTAGAAATTCAGGCGCAATTAAAAGACTTGAATGCGGATGTCATGGTGATTGCTGCTTATGGCTTGATTTTACCGGCGACTGTGTTGAGTATTCCACGTTATGGCTGCCTTAATATTCATGGTTCAGTGTTACCGCGTTGGCGCGGTGCTGCGCCGATTCAACGGGCAATATTGGCAGGCGATAAAGAAACGGGTATTACGATCATGCAAATGGATGTTGGCCTTGATACCGGTGCGATGTTGTTAATTGAACGTATTCCGATTGAGAAAAATGATACGACGTTGAGTTTGCACGATAAGCTTTGTGCGCTGGGTGCGAAATGCATCGTGAATGCATTGGTGCTCTTGTCGCAAGATAAGCTTGTTGCGACGGCTCAAGATGATGTCCTGTCGTGTTATGCGCCTAAAATCAAAAAAGCCGAGGCTGAGATTAATTGGCAACTCAGTGCTAATCAAGTCAATCAAGTCGTGCGCGCTTTTAATCCAAGTCCTGGTGCTTTTGCGCGTATCAATGGGGGTGTGTTAAAAATTTGGCAAGCGACGGTCATTGAGTCAGATTCCGCACAACCGGGAGAAATTATGGCTTTAGGACGTGAGGGTGTTACCGTGGCATGTGGTGATGGCGCGATCATATTAGAGAGGTTGCAGAAATCTGGTGGACGGAAATTGATAGCAGCAGAATTTTTAACAGGTAACGCACTCCAGCCAGGGGATTGTTTTGATCCCTACATTGCACATGATTAAAACGCAGCGTGAGGCGGCGACCACGGTTGGGAAGGTGTTAGCGGGCGCAAGTTTGACGGTTGAACTACAGTCATGCTGGCGTACGAACCCAGAGTTGTCCGGGCAACAGCGTGGCGCTATTCAGGATTTAAGTTATGGTGTGATGCGTTTCTATGGGCAGCTTGATGCATTGCTTCAGTTGTTATTAAATAAGCCATTGCAAGATAAGCATCTGCGTTGTTTGTTGTTGGTTTGCTTGTGTCAGCTGCAATACAGCAGAACACCGCCATATGTGGTAGTTGATAATGCAGTCTCGACTGCGCTGGCCATGGGAAGCGGCAAGGGTGCGCAAGGTTTAGTTAACGCGGTACTGCGTAATTTTATGCGCCAGCAGGATGAACTTTTGGTGAAGGCGACCAAAAATGATGTGGGACATTATTCTCATCCGCAATGGTGGATTGATAAACTCCACAAGCAATATCCTGAGAATTATCAAGCAGTATTGGACGTGGGTAACCAACGTCCACCGATGACGCTACGAGTTAATCAGCGCAAGGTAAGCGTGGAAGAGTATGGTAAATTACTTGTGGACGCAGAAATGGATTCGGTGTTGTTGTGGAATAATGCCATTAAATTGAAACAGCCGGTTGCGGTGGAGAAATTGCCTGGGTTTGCTGAAGGTTTGGTGTCAGTACAAGATGCTGGTGCGCAGTTAGCTGCTACTTTTTTGGATGTGCATGATGGAATGCGTGTGTTGGATGCTTGCGCTGCACCGGGTGGTAAAACAACGCACTTGCTTGAATTGGCGGATATTATCTTAACCGTGTTAGATAATGATGCTGAGCGGTTAGCGCGAATTGAGCAAAACCTTGAGCGGTTAAAAGGTAAGGTTAATCAATTGATTTGCGGTGATGCGGCAAACCCATCTCAATGGTGGGATGGCAAACTATATGATCGTATTTTGGCGGATGTGCCTTGTTCTGCTTCAGGTGTGGTGCGTCGTCATCCTGATATTAAATGGTTGCGACGAGAGGGCGATCTATTTAAATTTGCTTCAATCCAAGATAAGATTCTTGATGCGTTATGGCAGACCCTGAATAAGGATGGTAAGTTGCTGTACGTAACTTGTTCAGTATTTGCCGAAGAAAACAGACAACAGATCGATAAGTTTTTAAATCAACATTCAGATGCGTGTCAATTATTGCTGACTCAGGCTGGTATGATTGACGGGCAATTATTACCGGATTCTCAGCATGACGGTTTCTTTTATACACTGTTGCAGAAGGTCTAAGTTAGCCATGTGGTTTGCATGTTGGATGCGTATGATCCTGCTGTTGCTTGTTATGATGGCTTTGCCGACGATAACGCATGCCGATGGTAGCATTCAGATAGAATATGTTGGTCTAGATGTTGTGGAAGAGGGTTATGAGCTGAATGTTGATGCGGAGATTATTCTTAACCCTCTACTAGAACAGGCACTTGAAAAAGGGGTGATTCTTTACTTTCGCACCAAATTTAGTTTGTTTGAGCCGCGTTGGTATTGGTTTGATAAAGAAGTTGCAGTGAGTAAGTTACGCATTGGGTTGCGTTATTCCGAACTGACACGTCAATATCAGTTAAGTAGCCGGTTATGGTCACAAAATTTTGACACCTTGGACGAGGCGCTGGAAGTTTTAAGTCAGTTACGTGGCCGTCCTTCACCGGTTGATATCAATTATGCGTTAAAGCCTGGTGTGGACTATACTGCTACGCTGCGTATGTGGCTTGACCTGACACGATTACCAAAGCCTTTTCAAATTGAAACGTTTGGTTCTAGTGAATGGAATCTGACTTCGAAAACATTGCAATGGCAGACGCGTTTACCTCTTTCTGCACGGAATCTATATGAAACAGGTGGTCTGTGAGAAACGTCATTATTATTGGCGCGGGTTTGGGCGCCGTAATGTTGTTCTTGCTAGCGACTGCCGGTGCAAATACGGAATTTTTTGAACGTCGTTATCGATTGCTTATTGCGCTCAATGTTGCCTTTGTGTTGTTTCTCATGGCCATTGTGGGCTATTTGTTGTGGCGATTGACGCGCCGACTCAAAGCGGGTGAATTTGGCTCTAAACTGGCGCTACGATTATTATTAATTTTCTCGTTGATGGCGATTCTTCCAGGTGCGTTGATCTACACGGTATCGGTCCAATTTTTAGGGAAAAGTATCGAGTCTTGGTTTGATGTTAAGGTTGATCGAGCGTTAGAGGGCGGTGTGAATCTAGGTCATACGATGCTCGACAATCTGTTGGGAGAATTACGCCGGAAAGCGCAAGCGACGGCATTGACATTATCAGAACCAACGGCTTCATCGCTACATATCCTAAATGGATTATTGGCTCAATCTGAGATACACGAAGCCACGTTATTCAGCCAAGATGGTAAGGTCATTGCATTTGCCAGTATGGATGATTTGGCTTTGTTCCCAGAGATGCCTAATGCGTCTGTGATGCGTCATATCCGGGTGCAGAAGGCTTATAGCGTTGTGGAATCAGTTGCAGAAGGTGAGCTTTATTTGCGTGTGGTGACGCCAGTGAATGTGTTGAGCTTGAATGAAGATATTCGCGTGTTGCAGTTGCTGCAACCAGTGCAACGACAATTGGCAGAAGATGCGGAAATATTATATGCCGGGTATCGAGATTATCAGGAGTTATTGTTATCGCGTCAGGGATTGACTCGGTTATATAGTCTTACGTTAACACTAGTATTATTACTCTCGCTTTTTTCTGCACTTGCCGCCGCTTTTCTGATCAGTGAACGATTAAGTGCGCCGTTAGGTATGCTGGCTGCGGGTACGCGGGCGGTTGCTCAGGGTGATTTCAGTCGGCGTCATTTGGTGCATAGTAATGATGAATTAGGCATATTAACGGAGTCTTTTAATTTAATGACGCAACAATTAGAAGAGGCACGTGATGCAGCGCAACTGAATCAGCAAAAGATCGAAAGCGCACGCGCGCATTTGGAAAGTATTTTGGCTAATCTTTCCTCTGGCGTGTTGGTGTTTGATGAGCGTCTTTGTTTGTCTATTGCAAATCGTAGTGCGGAACAGATTTTACAAATTCCATTGATTAGTTTAGATGGGTCAGCAATTGATGATTGTGTAGAAAAAGAGCCTCAGCTAAATGTGCTGGTATCTGACATTCGAGAAAGTTTTGAATTGGAAAAAGAGAGTGAATGGCAGCGTCAGATAACGCGTGCGGGTGAGAGTGAAAATCAAGTATTATTATTGCGAGGTACACGTTTACCCCAAATCTCAGGCGGCGGTAGCGTTGTGGTCTTTGACGACATTACTAATTTATTGCAAGTACAACGTACGATTGCCCGCGGTGAAGTTGCACGTCGTTTGGCTCATGAGATTAAAAACCCATTAACGCCTATTCAGCTTTCCGCGGAGCGTATGCTGCATAAATTTGAAGAAAAGCTAAATGAGCCAGACGCTAGAATTCTGAGGCGCTCTACCGAAACGATTGTTAATCAGGTAGAGGCATTGAAAAGAATGGTTAATGAATTTAACGAGTATGCGCGGGTGCCAGAGTTGGCGTTGAAGTCGTTGGATTTTAATCAACTGGTACGTGAAGTAGTGTCGCTTTATGAAACAGAAAGCATTGTTGCAGACAGTGATTTACGTACTCAGATTCATTTAGAATTGGCAACTGATTTGCCGGTAGTTAATGGTGATTCTACACGGTTACGTCAAGTGCTACATAATTTACTACAGAATGCCCAGGATGCGTTGGTTGATGTTGTTGAGCCACAGATTGTCATTCGTACCGAAATTTTTCATGATAATGTGCAGCTTAGTGTCAGTGATAATGGGAGTGGCTTTTCTGAGCAAGTTAAAATGCGCGCTTTTGAGCCATACGTGACGACAAAGTCCAAAGGAACGGGGCTGGGTTTGTCGATTGTGAAAAAAATTGTAGAAGAGCATGGCGGAACGATTCAGCTCAATAATACGCAACCACATGGTGCGATCGTTTCCATTAATTTACCAATGATCGATAAAAGTAATTTTTTGAGCGATCAGAAAATAGCATAAGTAGAGCTTACTCATAAACTATAACTTATTGTTTCATAATATAATAAATAATTATTTAATTGTTTTTATGCAAGGTTTTTACAGGAATGCATGCAAAAACCTTGCATCTGCCTCAAACAAAATTATCTAAATATGAAC
>JAJFJH010000159.1 GCA_021774155.1 Nitrosomonas sp. | reverse complement strand
GCCAATTTGCCATGGTGCCCATGAATTTGCTGCGCGGTAAAAACAATGCGAACTATATTAATACCGGACAGTGGTCCGAGAAAGCCATTAAGGAAGCCAAAAAATACTGCACCGTCAATGTTGCCGCATCATCTGAAGACAAAAATTTCTCTTATGCGCCTACACAAGATGAATGGCAATTAAACCCAAATGCCGCCTTCGTACATTACACATCAAATGAAACCATTGGCGGCGTTGAGTTCAACTGGGTACCCGACTTAACTAATCTAGGTGATGACATTCCCTTAGTTGCCGACATGTCGTCTAATATTTTATCTCGCCCATTGGATGTCACGCAATTTGGTTTGATTTATGCCGGTGCTCAAAAAAATATCGGCCCGGCTGGTTTGGCACTGGTCATTGTGCGCGAAGACTTACTCGGAATCACCGTTGCTGGAACACCCTCTATCTTTGACTATCAGTTACAAGCAGACAACCATTCCATGGTTAACACACCGCCAACCTACGCCATTTACATCATGGGATTGGTGTTTGAATGGTTAAAAGACATGGGCGGCATTGATGTCATTGAAAAAACCAACATTAACAAAGCTAATTTATTATACGATTTACTCGATTCGACAGAATTTTATCAATGCCCCGTAACTGCTGCTGATCGCTCACGGATGAATATACCCTTCACACTCAGCGACCCCGAGCTAGACGATGAATTCCTCAAGCAAGCTGACAACCATGGCTTGATCCAATTAAGAGGTCATCGTTCCGTTGGTGGTATGCGCGCATCACTCTACAATGCCATGCCAATCGCGGGTGTTTCCGCATTAGTGACTTTCATGAAGGAGTTTGCAGCCCGCCATGCCTAATGCAAATAAAGTTTTTAATATTCTGACCATAAACCAGATTTCTCCAGTTGGCTTGAAAAATTTCCTTCCCGATCACTACCACGTTGGTAATGACCTTGATAATCCTGATGCCATTTTGGTGCGCTCACACAACATGCACACAATGGAAATCCCGGAAAGCGTAATCGCCATTGGTCGTGCAGGTGCTGGTACAAATAACATTCCCGTTGATGTCATGAATCAACGCGGCATCCCAGTATTTAACACACCGGGCGCCAATGCTAATGCGGTCAAAGAACTGGTACTCGCCAGCATCCTCTTGGCTGCACGTAACTTAACACCAGCACTTAATTTTATTGATGGCTTGCAAGGTGATGACGCAGCATTGCACAAGCAGGCGGAAGACGGCAAAAAACGCTTTTCAGGTATTGAGCTGCCAGGACGTACACTGGGCATTATTGGCCTGGGAGAAATTGGTCGCTTAGTTGCTGATGCCGCACTTAAGCTGGGTATGAAAGTCGTTGGTTTTGATCCCAACCTAACCGTTGATGCCGCTTGGAATCTATCCTCAGATGTCAAAAAAGCGCAAAGTATTGAAGAACTACTACGCAAAAGCGAGTTCATCACGCTGCATGTACCATTATTAGATTCCACACGACACATGATCAACGAAAACTGCTTGAAAGATATCAACCCAGGCAGCATTCTACTAAATTTCTCACGCGACGGCATTGTTGAAGAAAATGCTATTCTCACAGGCATTGAAGCAAAGAAAATTAAATATTATGTCTGTGATTTTCCCAGTCAAAAATTGCAACGTCAGAAAGCAGTGATTACACTACCGCATCTTGGTGCCTCAACATTGGAAGCCGAGGAAAACTGTGCCGTCATGGCAGTGAATCAGTTAATGGATTATCTACAGAATGGTAATATTACCAACACGGTTAATTTTCCCAATGTTGTGATGGAACGTGAATCTTCTTACCGGGTGGCTATTGCCAATGCAAACGTTCCTAACATATTAGGACAGGTTTCAACGAACATGGCAAATGCCAACTTAAATATACATACAATGACCAACAAATCACGCGGCGAAATGGCCTACACACTGGTCGATGTTGACAGCCCAGTGCCACAACAAGTTATCGACGACCTCACCGCTATCTCCGGTGTATTAATGGCTCGCTACCTACCCCTTCGCGCCGAATAATTTCACAAGCTAATTATCTTTATTTTCCATGAGTGAACAACTAAACCAACTACGCGACCAGATTGATGCTATCGACAATGAGATTCTTAAACTGGTTAATACACGTGCCGAACATGCCCTAGAGATTGGGCGTAGAAAAGGAAGCAGCGTGGTTTATCGCCCTGAACGCGAAGCTCAAATCATCGCAAGATTACAAAAACTAAACCCTGGCCCACTACCTAACGAGCGTATCGCACAACTTTTTACTGAAGTCATGTCAATATGCCGCGCCATGGAAAAACCCATAAGAGTGGCTTATCTTGGCCCGCGCGGAACATTCTCAGAAGAAGCCGCGTTAAAACGATTTGGTCATGCCATCTCAACCGTGGCTTGTAATTCTATTGACGATGTTTTCCGGCAAGTAGAATCTGACAATGCAGGCTATGGCGTCGTGCCAGTTGAAAATTCAACCGAAGGTGCCATTGGTCGCACCATGGATTTGTTATTGCAAACATCGCTAACTGTCTGTGGCGAGATTCAACTCCCTGTACATCAGTCCTTAATGGCGCAAGGCACCGATCTCTCGCACATCACAAAAATCTATTCACACCCACAATCTTTAGCGCAGTGCCACGAATGGCTTAACGCCAATTTACCAAAAATAGAACGCATTCACGCATCAAGTAACGCAGAGGCCGCCCGAATAGCGGCGACAGATAAAAATGCCGCTGCCATTGCTGGCAAACAAGCGGCAGAGGTATCAAATCTTGTCATTTGTGCTGAGAATATTGAAGACGACCCAAAAAACACCACCCGTTTTCTTATTATTGGCACTCAGCTTGTTTCTGCATCAGGCAAAGACAAAACCTCATTAGCCATGTCAACAAGCAATCGTCCTGGTTCAGTTCACGAATTATTGACATTTTTAGTTCAGCATGATGTGAGCATGTCGCGTTTTGAATCCCGCCCATCGCGTACTGGCTTCTGGGAATATGTATTTTATGTGGATGTTGAAGGCCATCAAGATGATGACAATGTCTCAGCTGCCCTAACCAAGGTACGTGATAAGGCTGCTTTCTTAAAAATACTCGGCTCTTATCCAACCGCATAACTTGCTTTTTTGTATTAATTTTTTATTAAGGTCAACATTATTTTATGAATCTATGTGACTTTGCGCCGGAATATATCCGAGCAATCCAGCCTTACCAACCCGGCAAGCCCATTTCAGAACTGGCTAGAGATATGGGACTTGATAAACATAACATTATCAAACTGGCCTCTAATGAGAACCCGCTGGGCACTAGTCCATTAGCGCTGGAAGCCATGATGATAGCACTCAACGATGTCGCACTTTACCCCGACGGTAGCGGCTTTGAACTAAAAGCCGCGTTATCTAAGCGCCATGGGGTTGATCCCAAACAAATCATCCTGGGCAATGGTTCTAATGATGTGTTGGATCTTGCCGCAAGGGTTTTCTTGAAACCGGGTGCTACGGCAGTCTTTTCACAGCATGCCTTTGCGGTTTATCCGCTGGTAACACAGGCTATCGGCGCACACGGCATCTCGGTTCCTGCCAGGGATTATGGTCATGACCTTCACGCCATGCTGGATGCCATCACCCCCGAAACACGCATCATCTTCATTGCCAGTCCAAATAATCCCACTGGCACCGTTTCCAGTGAAGAAGATTTATTGCGTTTCCTAGAACGCGCATCACGGGACGTGCTGGTTGTATTGGATGAAGCTTACAATGAATATCTGCCGAACACGCACAAAACCAACAGCATTGCTTGGTTAAAACAATTCCCTAATCTCATCATTACACGCACCTTTTCAAAAGTCTATGGCTTGGCTGGTATGCGTGTGGGATTTGGATTAGCTCACCCCGACATCGCCAATCTTATGAATCGCGTGCGTGAGCCATTTAATGTCAACAGTATCGGCCTTGCTGGCGCATTAGCTGCACTGCAAGACAATGAATTCGTAGAACGCTCCTTCGCACTTAACCGAGCAGGCATGCTACAAATGGCGGATGGATTAAGAAAACTCGACATTGAGTATATTCCATCGTATGGGAATTTCATTACATTTCGTGTCGCAGGCGACGGCTCAAACGCCACAAAAGTTTATGAGAGTTTATTGCGGCAAGGCGTTATCGTACGTCCACTTGGCATTTATGAAATGCCTCAACATCTTCGGGTGACCATTGGTTTGGCATCTGAAAATCAACAATTTTTAGACTCACTAGAAAATGCAATTGGAGAATTGGTTTGATCATCATTATGAATCACGATGTAACCGAAGAACAAATCGGCACCGTCGTCACAAAAATTCAAAATTTAGGTCATGAGGTGAATATATCCCGTGGTACCAAACGTATCGTTATTGGTGCCATAGGTGATGAACACAAGCTTGACCCGGAAATATTTGATTCCCTCCCAGGGGTCGAATTTTCCATGCACATTGTTAAGCAATACAAAATTGTCTCACGTGAATCACACGAGAAAGATACGGTCATTGATGCCAGTGGCATACCTATTGGCGGCAACCAAATACAAGTTATCGGCGGCCCTTGCTCGGTTGAAACACCCGAGCAAATGGACTTAGCCGCACAAAGTGTTGCCGCTGCTGGTTGTCGTTTAATGCGCGGTGGGGCTTTCAAGCCACGCACCAGCCCCTACACCTTTCAAGGAAAAGGCGTGGAAGGTTTAGAAATTTTCCGTCAAGCCGCCAGCAAACAAAACCTGCCCATCGTCACCGAACTGATGGACGTACGTATGCTCGACACTTTCATGAAACACGACGTGGATATCATCCAGATCGGCACGCGCAACATGCAAAACTTTGATTTACTCAAAGAAGTGGGGCGCATCAACAAGCCCGTCATACTCAAACGCGGTATATCCGCCACCATTTCCGAATGGTTAATGGCAGCGGAATACATTGCGGCCGGTGGCAACCACAACATCATTTTCTGTGAACGTGGTATCCGCACCTTTGAGACCGCTTACCGCAATTTGTTAGATGTCACTTGTATTCCTGTACTTAAAAAAGAAACTCACCTGCCCGTCATTGTTGACCCATCACACGCGGGCGGTAAAGCATGGATGGTACCATCACTGTCACGCGCAGCCATTGCGGCGGGGGCAGACGGCTTGTTAGTGGAGACACACCCGAACCCATGCGAAGCTTGGTGTGATGCCGACCAAGCCCTTAACCCGCAGGAATTCAAAGACCTGATGGGGTCACTAAAGGGCATTGCAGAAGCGATCGGACGAACCATTTAGAAAAACTCTAAAGGCATACAAAGGCATACATATGACCAACACAGCAATCAACAAACTCGTCATTATTGGTGTTGGTCTCATCGGCGGATCATTCGCCATGGCATTACGTCGAGCCGGCATGGTTAAGCATATCACCGGCGTCGGGCGTAGCGCGGAAAACATGCAACGCGCCCTGAATCAAGGTGTTATTGATGAAACAACCACCGACATGGCCTCTGCACTACAAAATGCCGATGTTATCCTGTTAGCCATGCCTGTCGGCCAGACGGAACGTATCATGGCACAAATAGCCCCGCACCTACAAGCTGACACCCTCGTCACCGACGCCGGCAGCACCAAACAAGACGTCATTGCCGCTACGCGTCGCCACTTAAACCAAAAAAACCTAACAAACTTTGTCCCCGGCCACCCCATCGCTGGTGCCGAACAAAGCGGTGTATTGGCCGCAAAACCAGACCTGTATAACAACAAACACGTCATTCTCACCCCACTAGACGAAACCCGGCCTGAAGCCACCCAAACAATCACCAACCTATGGCAAGCCTGCGGCGCAACCGTCTCACAAATGCATGCCGATGAGCACGACAACGTCCTAGCCGCCACCAGCCATCTGCCGCATATTCTAGCCTTTGCGTTGATGAACCACTTACATACCAGCGCCGAGGAAAACCCTGAAAACTTGCTACGCTTTGCCGGTAGCGGCTTCCGAGACTTTACGCGGATTGCCAGTAGCTCACCAGAAATGTGGCGAGATATTTGTATTGCCAATCGCCATGCACTAATCTCGCAAATGGACGCTTATCAGAAGGAGCTTGAGGTTTTGCGGAAGATTCTGGTTAGTGATGATGGAGAGAAGTTAGAAGAGGCTCTTTCTCAGGCCCGAAGCATTAGAGATGATTGGTTGCGGGGAAAGGAGTAAGTGAGTTTAGGACTTTAATCTTTGACTTGTTGCAAGAAAAAAACGCTCCCAACAAACTTCAAAGGTACCGTAACTCTCACTTTGAATATTAACGCATATCCGCAGGGACATTATTTTCTTACTTGCACAGAAAATCAAACTCTTACAGTGTCTTCCTTTTAGTCTTGCACTTAGAATCTGGATTTACCGAACCTCCAGCTATGCTGGAAGTCATTTAACTAATTTATTTTTAGACCATTGTCTTCCGACGACGTGTGACTCCCATTGCAATCAATCCAAGCCCCAAAAGCCCGATAGTAAAAGGCGCAGGCACAGGATTAACGACGATGATTTCCGCAACTTTAGCATCTACAAAAGCACCCGCAAATGACTGAGCAGTCAAACCTCCAGCTCTCAACTGGTTAAGATCCCATGCAGCCCCGCCTAAATTATGAGCTAACTGAATGTAATCGGCGTTCGTAGATCCGGCAGAGCTACCAACACCCCCAACACCTGCTGCTGTGTGAACAAAGCCACCGACCCCATCGGCCCTATAAACACTGCCGTCAGCCAGTAGACCCAGGATAGCACCCGTTCCACCATCAGTTGAATTGAAATTAGCATTAATAATCGCATTCAGGACAAATCTCTGACTGTTTAAGGAACTTTGCATTGCGCCAAAATTGATACCAGCACCAGAGTTAACATCACGATCCTCGTCTGATACCAAAATCATTTGATGTGCAACATTCCCACTACGATCTGTGTAACCTAATGCAAAATTCATTGCTTCATATCCGTCTTCAAAACCACCACTAACAACCAAGCCACCTGATGCCGTCGCGAATTGATTTGCAGTTCCATATTCACCGCCACCAACATTGTGTTGATGACCAACCTGATTGCTACCGCCACCATGCTGACTGGTACCAAAACCGACTAAGCCAAACCTGTTAGCATTTACTCCAGCAGTCTGTAAAGCAGAATCAAGACTTGCCATTACGCCGCCCTGAAGAAAAGCGTGTTCAGTACTCATAGATCCAGATTCATCGACAACAGCAATGATATCAGCGCCGATTGGCAGTGCCATCGACTTACCTGCAAACCCTAAAGATATGAGAAGAGCTAATGCGACTAATATCGCTAATTTGTTAAGACCACTCATTTTATTTTTATGCATAACTAAATCTCCTTTGAATAATTGGTTAAAAAGCTGTGATGAAGAAACATCACCAACCAACAATTACCAAGCAAATTATATGCCACTTTTATATCTTATTGTATATTAATATATATTTGTTAAAAATAGATATTTTTTTGAAAAGAGATAGAAAAATGTAAAAACTTTCGACAGCTTTAATATTTTTCAGTTATTGTCGTCCACCGAGATGACTGCCAGGAGGTGCCGTGTGTGGGCGGAGGGCTTCATCAAATTTATCTTGTTTGCAGGGAGAGATGGAAAGACAAGGGGGTATGTTAACTTCTCCCAAAACGCCGCACACTTTTGAGTCGCGGGTATAACTTGCCCGAGAACTTACCTTGCCGCCGTCAACTTGCCGTCACCAAATTGCTTAAGCAGTCCTATATAAGAATTGATCTCTTCACGGATAACTGCTTCTGGCAGCATGGTTTTCGTGACGACCACCCGGCCCAATTGTGGGTGGACTCTTATCACGCCATTTCGATCAACAACAAAATCAGCACGTCGCCAACGTTGTGTCGAAACCCAAGTGAAAATGATTTGATCGACAACTGGACGCAGTGGCTCCATTAAGTCAAAGACCAGTGAAGCTCGTCCGTCTTGGTCGGAGTGAAGGCTA